>JBBUFU010000046.1:0-5854 GCA_038056365.1 Patescibacteria group bacterium | reverse complement strand
GAGGTGTACGAAGGCCAGGTTATAGGCAACACCTCCAAGGGCGAAGAAATGTTTGTTAACCCGACCAAAGGCAAACAGCTTTCGAACATGCGCGCCTCGGGCACCGACGAGGCCATGCACCTGGTGCCGCCGTACGAGCTGAGTATCGAGCGCGGGCTCGAGGTGATGAACGAAGACGAGTACCTCGAGGTCACCCCGCAAAGCGTGCGCCTGCGCAAAAAGCCCGGCATCAAGATAGGCTTCAAAGACCGCGGCTAAGGGCGAAAATTGACAAAATAGCGATAATTTGCTATTATTTCTTCTTCAATGCCCGCATCACGATTCCATAAGAACCCTAACCGGTTCTCCTCTAAAACGCGCCCTACTCATGGCGCGGGCCGTCCTTTTGGCACCCGCTCTGGCAAGCCATTTTCGGCCCAAGGCCGACCCGCCTGGGGCGGGAAACCCAACTCTTTCGGCAAAAAGCAGGGCTTTGCCGTCAAGTCGTTTTCGGACGTGTCCAAATTCATCAACAAGGCCATCATTACCGAGAGCCAGGTTAAGTTTATCCCCGAGCACAAGTTTAACGACTTTGCGCTCACTGCGGCGGTCAAGGCCAACATCACCCACAAAGGCTACACCGACCCGACGCCCATCCAAGACCGCGCCATCCCGCACGTTTTGCGCGGCGCCGACGTGGTTGGCATCGCCAACACCGGCACGGGCAAAACCGGCGCCTTCCTTATCCCGCTCATCAACAAGCTCGTGTCGCACCGCGGCGAGCGCGTGCTTATCATGGTGCCGACCCGCGAGCTTGCGGTGCAAATCAACGACGAACTTAAGGGTTTTGCCAAGGGCCTCCAGCTCTACTCGGTCGTGTGCGTCGGCGGCGCCAACATTAACCCGCAAATCTCCGAGCTGCGCCGCAAGCCGCAGTTTGTCATCGGTACGCCGGGCCGGCTTAAAGACTTGCTCGAGCGCCGCGCGCTCAACTTGGGCGACTTTAAAACCGCCGTGCTCGACGAGGCCGACCGCATGCTCGACATGGGCTTTATCGCCGACATGCGCCAGATACTCAAACTCCTGCCCGCGCCGCGCCACACGCTGTTTTTCTCGGCGACGCTCAGCTCTGATATCGAAAAGTTGATAGGCGAGTTTTTGCACGAGCCGGTGCGCATTAGCGTCAAAACCCGCGAGACCGCCGCCGGCATCGACCAGGACATCGTGCGCGTGCCGCGCGGCAAAGACAAACTCGAGGTACTGCACGACCTCTTCAACCAGCCGGGCTTTGACAAAGTGCTCGTCTTTGGCCGCACCAAGCACGGTGTCGAAAAACTTTCTAAGAAACTGGTAGAAAAAGGGTTTAAAGCCGAGTCCATCCACGGCAACAAAACGCAGGGCAAGCGCCAAAAAGCGCTCGACCTCTTTAAGCGCGACCATGTGCGGATTTTGTGCGCGACCGACGTCGCGGCCCGCGGTTTGGACATAAACGGCGTCTCGCACGTCATCAACTACGACCTGCCCTCGACGCACGACGACTACATCCACCGCATCGGCCGCACGGGCCGCGCCGGCAAGGCGGGTAAAGCTCTGACTTTCATCGAGTCGCATTAAACTACTATGAACACCAAACCCACCTTCAAGGTAAATCTCAACCCCTCTAAACACCGCGCCCCCACGCGCGGTCCGGGCAAGACGTTTCAAAAAGACGGCCATTGGATAGAAAACCCCAACAAAGCGCCGGTCATACTGTGCGTCTGCGGCAACCGCTACCTCAAAACCCGCCACGCCCAGCTCAAGTGCCTCCGCTGTCTCTCGCAGGGGAAGTAATTCCGCAAAGCGCCAAATAAAAAAGTCCTCGGGTCTCCTCGTCCGGCGAAGACCCAAGACGCCGGCGAGGCCAGACTTTTTTATTTGGCGCTTTGCTTCATACCCGCCACACACTCCGTGCGCTCTACTTTGTGTATTAGAAAGTAAAAACTAATACCATGGCACAAAAAACGCGAACCATCGACCATGTCGAGATACAAGAGTGGGTAGAGTCCCGCGGCGGCAGGCCCGCGGTGCTCGAGGGTACCTTCGACGAGCTGGGCGGGGGAGTCCTGAGCGTAGACTTCGGCGACCCCGAAGAGGCGCTCGAGGAGCTGACCTGGCGGGATTTCTTTCGCGTGTTTGACCAGAACGAGCTGGCGTTTGTGTACGAGGCACAATCCGACGACGGCGCCGAGAGTTACGTATGCACGTTTGTCGCCCGCGACGAGGCCGTAGACGCCGAAGAGCCGGAGGCTGACGTAATCGACGACTTTTAAGGCCGTCTGCTACACTATGCCCATGCGCCGTATTTCCCTTTTCCTTTTTGCGTTTGTATTTGTTTTTGCCTTTAGCGCGCCCGCATTTGCCGCAACTCCCCAGTTCGAATTTTCGGGCTGGGTCCCGTATTGGAATTCAGCTACCTCGACCGCCGACGTTTTGCCGCACCTCGGCCAGCTAAAAAGCGTGATGCCGTTCGGCTATACGATGAAAACCGACGGCACCATCGTCGACACGGCGCACCTTACGCAGGAGCCGTTTGCAAGCATGATTGCCGCCGCCAGAGCAAAAAAAGTGCGCGTTATCCCGAGCATCATGTGGGGCAACGGCGCCGCCATCCATGCCGTGCTCAGCAACACCAAGACCCGCATCGCGCTCGAGGATAGGATAGTCGCGCTGGTCAAACAAAACGGCTGGGACGGCATCGACATCGACTTCGAGGCCAAAAAGTCCGAGACCAGAAACTATTTCTCCACATTTTTAAAGGGCCTCTACTGGCGCATGGGCAACAAGTGGGTATACTGCACCGTCGAGGCCCGCATGCCGCTCGACCACCGCTTTAGCCCGGGCGCCACTATCCCGCCGGATGCAACCGACTATGCCAACGACTACGTACAGATGAACAAGTATTGCGACCGTGTCGAGATAATGGCCTACGACCAGGGCACGATAGACGTCAAGCTCAACGCGGCGCGCTCCGCGCCCTATGCGCCGGTCGCCGACCCGGGCTGGGTCGAATCGATGGTCACCTTGGCGGCCAAGTCGATAGCCAAAAATAAAATCATCATCGGCGTGCCGACCTACGGCTACGAGTACCAAGTCACTCCGCTCGCGAGCGGCGGGTTTCAATACAAAATGCTGTGGCCGTTTACCCGGCGCTACGGTCTTAACATCGCCGCACAGCTCGGCATAACGCCGTGGCGCACCAGCGCCAACGAGGTCGGGTTTACCTACAACCCAAATGTCCTCGCGGCTATGGCTCCGAGCGGCACCGACTCGACTCAGACCCAGCAGCCGGTCGCAAGCACCTCGGTCGCGCAAAACCTCGGCTCGCAAATCAACACTACGGAGCCCTTTAGTTACATGACCTGGAGCGATGCGCAGGCCATCAAAGACAAGGTCGACCTGGCCAAACGGCTGGGGGTGCGCGGCGTGGCGGTGTTTAGCTTTGGCGGAGAGGACCCTCAAATGTGGGATATGCTAAAATAGCTTATTAACGCTTAATTGACCCGTAATATGAAAGCATCATCAGCTGTCGCGGTCGTGGTCGCTATTATCGTTATCGCAGGCGCTGTTTGGTGGATTATGGCTCAGCCGGCTACTCCGGCCCCCGCCGAAACTTCCGCCGTTCCCAATACTACTCAGTCCGCGCCCGTCGGCACGCCGGCCGTCGCCATGGTTTTCTACAGCGCCGAAGGGTTTAGCCCGAGTACGGTCACTGTTGCCAAAGGCGACACGGTCACCTTTACCGCCGCCGCCGGCACGATGTGGGTCGGCAGTGCGCAACACCCTTCGCACACCGGTTACGACGGCACTACGCGCCAGGTACACTGCGCCGCAGGCTACAGCGGCCCCGCGCCGTTCGACCAATGCGCCGCAGGCACCAGCTTTAGCTTTACCTTCGACAAAACGGGCACCTGGCCGTACCACGACCACATCGACTCCAGCAAGTTCGGCAGGGTTATCGTAGAGTAAAATGCCCCACTCCGCCGAGGCTTCGCGGGGCCCAAACGTCGCAAATTTTTTGCTACGTTTGGGCGTTGCCTTTGCCTTCCTCTACCCGGCCATCAACGCGGCTCTAGACCCGACCTCGTGGTTTAGCTACTTTCCGCAATTTTTGCGGGGGCTCGCGCCCGAACCCGTGCTTTTGCACGGGTTCGGCCTCGTCGAGGTGGTTATCGCGCTGTGGATACTCTCGGGCAAAAAAATATTCTGGCCGAGCGCCGCGGCGACAGTCATATTACTTGCGATTGTTTTCTTTGACTTCGCCGACTTTCAGGTCGTCTTTCGCGACCTCTCGATAGCGGCCGCGGCCGCCGCGCTCGCCGTAAGCGCGTTCCGCAAAGATAGCTCCGGAGGAGCCGCGTAAATAAAAAATCCGCGCGTTTGCTAACGCGCGGCCTGCAGGTTTTGGTGGGCGTGGATGTGGCGACTGCTTATTTTTTCCACCAGCTGTCTCACCCTGCGGGTAATGGGAGTCCTTTGCAGTTTTGCCAGGTACTCGTCATAGCGGACATTGCCGGCCCGGCGGGCGGCGATTTGGTCGTACACGCGCTCGCGGATAAGGCCAAAGCCGCTGTCGCGCCAGACTACGACTACGATCACCCTTGCGCGGAAGGCGTCCGGATGCAGGGTGTAGTACTCGTCTACCTTGCTCTGGTCGCCTTTGATCTGGACAGGGACCCGCACCAGGTCGCCGCTCCCCGGATATTTGACCTGCGCGATAGCATCGACGCCGCGGACATCGAGGAGGTCCGCGGCGCGCTGTAGGCCGACAAGCCAGTAGGGCTTCGGGTACTCCGGCAAAAACGCTTCGAAGAATCTCTGCTCAATCCTCCGGTCGTAGGCGCACATCTGGCACCTCCCATGGATATTAAATTGCGTCTGATTTAATTGTATACCCCTTTTTGGGCCGCCACCCCGCAGTGTGCGGGGTGGCGGTAACTGTCTTTGTATTTAGAATCCGAGGAAGCGCAGTAGCGACTCAAAACCGCCGATAATAGCCGCCGCCGGGCCGCCTCCCGGCGGGGGAGCGCTCTCTTGCGCGGGCGGCGCCCGCAGGTCTCTTTGCGGCGGCTCGCCTTGCGGCCGCTCGCTCTGGCTGTTGTCGAACCGCATCATCTCTCCGCCGCGGTTCTGCTCCTCGGCGCCGCGGCGGTCAAATTCTTGGCGCATCTGTTTCTCCTGCTCTTTGGTCGGACGCTGGCGCTGTTGCGTCTCGCGTACGTCCTGGCCCGGCGGCAATTTTTTTCCGCTTGCTTCAAACTTTGCGCGGCACTCCTCGGGAGTTCCGCAGTTTCCTTTTTGTCCGTCATCAAGTATTCCTTCAGGCCGCCCTTCGGGACGTTCTCTCCTGTCATCCTGTCTTTGGTCCCGCTCCTGCCGGTCTTGCGGTTCTCCGCCGAAGCCGTTTTCCTTGGCAAAACTCTCGCAGGTCTCGCGGTTTGCGGGGTCGCCGCAAAAACTCCTGCAGCTCTGCTCGTCGGTGCATCCGCCCGGGCCGCCCTGTCGCAGAACATCATGAAACTCTTGCGCCCGCTGCGCCTCGTCTCTCGACATCAACCCCTGCTTTTGTCCGAACTCGAGACACTCTTTGATATGCGATGAATCCTCACAATAGTCGCGGCACCGCGCACCCTTGCAACCGCCGGGTCCCTCTTGCTTCATCATTTTTTTGGCCTGTTCTATCTGGTCGTCCGACATGAGCCCGCTTTTTTTGGCAAACGCCATGCACTCGTCCATGTGGGCGCTGTCGTCGCAGTACGCCTTGAACGCGTCTTTGCTTTTGCATCTGCCCGGGCCGCCCTCACGCTCTACCAGTTTGGTCACCGCGTCCTCCTTGTCT
>JBBUFU010000045.1:0-30523 GCA_038056365.1 Patescibacteria group bacterium | reverse complement strand
CCATCAGATTCTCCTGTGCAAGTAGAAGGCTTTGAATAATCAGGAACATAATAAAGCCATGACCCTTACTACTAACCTCCTAGCATCGATGCTTCTGTTCATGGTCGCCGCGCTTGTCGCCGCAACCGTAGCCGCCCAAGCGGTCACCGCCTTTATCGTCAAGGCACTCGGTGACAGCAAAGCCCTGCGTGTCGCCCCCGCGACCGCCTGCCAACTGAGCAGCGACGGCACGCACTTTACCGGCTGCAGTTCGATACTCTAAACATTAATCAAAAAGGGGCTCGCACACCTCGCCGCGGCGCACCGCCCCGGCGAGGTTTTGCATGTCGCGCCACAGAGGGCGGTCTTCCGCTACCGTCTTCACTCTGTTGCGTATCGCCCCGATGAGCCCCCTGCCCTGCGGGCTCGCCCTGCGCTCGCCTTTGGTTATGGCAAACGCCTGCGAAAGCGCTGCGAGCTCGATTGCCACCACCAAAGCGGTATTGGCGGCGGTGCACGCGGCAAACAGCGCCGCGTCCGCGCCCATCGAAACGACGTCCTGATTGTCGGCGTTGCTCGGTATCGAGTGGAGCGAATGCGGATAAGCCAGGGTCTGGTTTTGTGCCGCGGTCGACGTCGCAACAAACTGCAGGCCCTGCAGGCCGAGGGTGAGCCCCGGCGTACCCGTGTTAAGAAACGGCGGGAAGATGCCGTTGACCTTGTCGTGCAAAAAGAAGTTCAGCCGCCGCTCGCACAGCACCGACAGCTTGGCGAGCGAAAGCTTGAGGTTGTCCATCGCCGCCGCAATATATTCGCCGTGAAAGTTGCCCCCGTGGAGCACCCGGCCGGCCCCCGCGTCGATAAGCGGGTTGTCGGTCGCCGAATTAATCTCAACTTCAATCGTATGCTCAACCATGCGGAGCGTCTCGAGCATGGGCCCGAGTATCTGAGGCGCACAACGGAGCGAGTAGACATCCTGCGCTTTGCGCTCAAGGTCGACGGTTCCCTCTTCAAGCGCTTGGGAGTGTTCAAACGCTTGGCGCGGGCGCAAAAGTTTTGAGCCTTTGGTGAGCGCGCGCAACAACCGGGCCACCTCGCCCTGCCCCGGGTGCGGCCGGGCGGCATGGAGGTACGGCGCGAGACTGTCGTCAAACGCGCCTACGGCCTCGAGCGCCAAGGCACTCGCGCGCACGGCGATAGCAAGTATCTGCCGCCCTTCGTGCGCAACCAGCGCTGCGACGCCGGCCATAAAGGACGTGCCGTTGATGAGCGCCAAGCCTTCTTTTTGCCCCAAACGGTGGGGTTTAAGGTTGAGTTTTTGCAGAGCCCGCTTTGCGCTCATGCGCCTGCCGCGCAGGCGCACCTCGCCCTCGCCGATAAGCCCGAGCGCGATATGCGAGAGCTGGATAAGGTCGCCCGAGGCTCCTACCCCGCCGTGTTCGGGGACTACCGGAGCGAACCTTGCGTTAATAAGCTTGGCGAGCAGATGCAAGAGGCTGGCCGTGACGCCGGAGTCGCCGCGCAAAAGCGTATTGAGCCGCACTACCATCGCCGCAAGCACGTACTCGTCCGCGACCGGTTCGCCCGCGCCGCAGGCATGACTGCGCACCAGGTTGTACTGCAGGGCCCCGAGGTCATCTTTGCCTATGAGGCGCGAGGCCATAGGCCCAAAACCGGTATTGACGCCGTAGATGATACGCTTGCGCGCCTCGCGGTCAAGAAACTCCTTTGAGCGGCCGGCGCGGCGCAAAGCCGCCTGCGAAATCTTTACCTTGGCCCCGCGCGCAATGGCGTTGAGCGCCGCTATCGTAAGGTTTTTGCCCGTGAGCGTGTGTACCATGCGCTGGCTAGTATGCCACACAAAACGACCCATATTATAGAGTCGCCGAGGCGGTTGTAGAGCGTTTGGCGCGGGGCCGTAAGCGCCACCTCCCCCGCGATAGCGCCCGCCGTGCCGGCGGGCGCGTACGCGGTCAAAACGCCGAAGCGGTCGATGATGCCCGAGGGCCCCAAAATATTGCCGCGGACGACCGGCAGGTCGTTTTCGGCCGCGCGCAATTGCGCCGCCTTGAGGCTAAAGGCGCTCGCCACATCGTCCTCAAACATCGCCTCTGAGCCGACCGCGATAATAAGCGGCGCGCGGCGCGCCTCGCTACGCGCGAGCGAAGTATGGTGGAGCTCCGAGCACATGAGGTCTCCGAGCGGCACCCCATCGAGCACCAAACGATTGTCGGGAGTGCCGGGCGTGACGTCGAACGGCGTCGAAAAAAGACCAAACTTTTGCGCCCACCGCGGCGTGTAATCCATAAAGGCAAACAGCTCGCGCTTTTGATACTCAGACACAACACGGCCGCCGCGCCACAACTCGTACTCGTTATAAAAACTGCCGTCGGCGTAGAGATTGTTCCAGGTCATGAGCGTCGTGCTTGCGGGCAGAGTCCCGGCCAGAAACCGCGCGACCGACTGCTCGCTCGCCACCAACACCTCTTTGTTGAACGCGGGAGCCTGCGAGCGGTACAGCGCACCCTCGACCGGCGAGAACGGATATATCAAAAGGTCAGGCGCGGTCGCGGCGGCCTGCGCAAGGCGCTGTCCCATCGACCAAAAAAATACGCCGTTTTTTTGCGTGCCAAAGGCTATTGTCCCGCGCGAGGCCGCCTGTAGTACCGCAACCGAGAGCGTCTTTTGCGCCGCGAGCGGCCGGTGCAAGTAGATATAATTCGGCAGAAACACGACCAGAAAAAGCGCCGCCGATGCGGCCGCCGCACGGGCGAGCGCCTGCGGCCGGGTACGCCAGGCTATCAGGGCCTCGGTTAAAAAACCGTTTATCCAGGCGACAAAAAACGACAGGAGGGGGGCGCCGCCGAGCGCCGCCAGGCTAAGCAGGGGCGGAAGCGGCACGGCCGCGTATGCCAACGTTGCAAGATAGTACCCGCCAAAGAGACGTTGGAGCAGTAACTCGGCGGCGGTGTAGACGGCCGCGGCCAGGAGCGCATTAAGAAATATGGAACGCGAGTAGAAAGCCCGGTACACGACGACCGAGAGCAAGCCCACCAGTGCGCCCGACAATAGCGTGATAGGTACGACCAGCAAACGCACCGCACCGGCAAACAAATACGCGCCGGGCAACCAGTGGAACTGGATGAGCGTAAAGTACGACAGTGCAAAGGCAAACAGTCCGCCGGTGATAAAGCCGCCCCAAAAAGTACGCCATGCCGGCCGGCCGGGGAAAGCGGTAATAAAATAAAAGAGCGGCATCAGCGCGACAAACCCCAGCGGCCAAAAATCAAAGGGATGAAAAGTCAGCACCAAAAGGACTCCCGAGAGGGCCGGCAGGACGTACCCGTATTGTTCGAGCTTAGCGTACATGGGTGACAAAGCGTTTTGCTTTGGCGGTGCGGTCGGACACCACAGGCACTATTTCGACGCTGATGCCCGACAACAGTCCGCGATCGAGGGCATCGCGGAGCGTTGCGGTCGAGGACAGCCGCCAGCGCGCGGGGAGGTCGCGCGCAATGCCGGCGGCCTGCGCATGAGTCTCGGGGCCGCCGACTATCTCGATACGCATCATTACGGCGGCGCCCTCGCCCGGCTCGAAGTGTATTTGGTAGTCGGGCGCAGGCATGTGCGGCAACTCCCCCATCACGCGATCGGCCTCCTCGACCGTAAACTCCAGGCCGTTGATGCGCACGCGGTCTGCGTCGCGATGCGACCAGCGCAGGGTCGGCCCCGGCAGGCCGCAGGCGCACGGCTCTCCCTCCTCAAAAAAATCGCCGGTGCGGTAGCGCACCAGCGGCATGGCGCGGTTCTGCCCATAAGACACCACCAGTTCGCCGTCTATGATTTCGACCGCCGCGAGCGCGTCGGCGATGATATGAAACTCGCTCACTCCGCGCTCGATCATGCGGGGGCAGGGCGCCATGACAAACTGCCCTATTTCGGAGCTGGCATACAAGTTGGCGATTTTTGCACCTGGGTACGCGCGGCCAAGCTCCGCGCGCCGCGCCGCCGTCAGCGTTTCGGAAGAAAGCGCCAGTAGTTTAAAATTCCGCTCGATACCCTGCGCACGCGCCTGTCCGGCAAAGAGGCTCGCGATGGTGGGGGTGGCATACAGCGAGTCGCACTGCATTTCTCTGGCGAGAAGCGCGCTGTTGGCCAAGTTTTGAAAGTCGGCAAACATCGGCGAGACGGGGGCCTTGGCTTGCCGGCACTGTTGGATAAAACTCGCGCCGAAGTTTTTGTTGAGCGGCGGATAAATAATGAGCGGCCGGAGGACCGGGAGACCGAGCGAGGGCTCAAAAAAGTAGTTCTCGACGTCGCTAAAGGGCACGATAAGCGGCGCGCGCGCCGACGTACCGGAGGTAAACGCGACAAAGCGCACTTCGCCGGACGGCACAAACGTACGCTTTGCTACCGGCAGGTCGACCAACTCGCGGCGCGACAGCGTCGGCAATTTTGAAAAATCGTCGACCGCCGGCTCGGCCAACCCTGCGCGCGTGTATTTGTCGCGATACAGCGAAGAGTGCGGGCTGTCCACAACAAAATCAAGCAAGGTTTGGAGTGCCGCGCGATTGACCCACTGCATACCGCTAGTATATAGTCTCTCAATGCTCGAATACAATGAAATTCTCAAAGGCAAAGTAATACTCGTGGGCGACGAACCCTACGAGGTGCTCGACGCGCACGTCTTCCGCAAACAGCAGCGCAAGCCGGTCAACCAAACCAAACTGCGCCACCTTGTCACCGGCAAGGTGACCGAGATGGCCTTCCACGTCTCGGAAAAGGCTTCCGAGGCCGACCTCTCCACCAAGTCGGTCAAATACCTCTACACCAAACAAGGCCTGCCTGCCGGTAGGCAGGGCGAGCGGTGGTTTTGCGACGAAAAGAATCCGGCCGACCGCTTTATGCTCTCCGAATCAACCATCGGTACGGGGGCGCAGTTTATGAAGCCCGACATGCTGGTCGAGGCGCTGGTTTTTGACGAAAAAATAATCGGCATCAAAATCCCCATCAAAATGGAGCTTAAAGTAACAGACGCGCCGCCCGCCGTGCGCGGCAACACCGCCCAGGGCGGCAGTAAGGTCGTGACGCTCGAAACCGGCGCCACCGTGACCGCCCCCCTCTTTATCAACGAGGGCGACCTCGTCCGGGTCAATACCGAACTGGGAGAGTACGTCGAGCGCGTAGATAAGAAATAGGGCCGCCCGCACGGGTTGTATAATAGGCTCATACGTATGAGCCCAGACAAAAAGCCGTGGGAACTTGTTGTTTTGTGTGCGGGATTTGCCTTGCTTGTCGGCGTAGCGCTCGTACTCTCGGGCAACGCGCCCTTTTTTTCGAGCACGGGCAAATTATCGTTGCAAAAAAGTTTGTCTTCCCAGCCGGCGGCCGTGGCAACCTATGCGAGCAACGGCACCTACACTTGGACAGCCCCCGGCTACGTGACACGAGTGTGGGTCACGGTCGTCGGCGCGGGCGGCGGCGGAGGCGGCCTTCGGTGGAGTGACGGATGTGGCGGCGACGCCGATACCGGCGGCGGGGGCGGCTCGGGCGGCTATATCACCGGCCAAGAGGTGCCGGTGACACCGGGCGCTCAATATACAGTGGTGGTCGGCACCGGCGGCACCGGCGGCCCGTTTGTTTGCGGCCGGGACAATCCCTCTTCCGGGGCGGCCGGCGGCGGTTCATCGTTTGGCGGTTCGGTAATCGCAACGGGCGGCATCGGCAACTCCAGCTGGGCCGGCGGTGCGGGAGGCACGCCCGGCGGCGGCAAGGGCCAGAGCGGAGCTTTGTATTATGCGGGCAGTAATGCCGGGGGCACCAACGGGAGTGGACAAGGCTCCGGCGGCGCCAGCGGCCACTCCGGGCAAAACGGCGCAAACGGCTACGTAGCAATATACCTTACACCGCCACCGATGCTTACCATCGTAGGCAACGGCCAAACCGGTTCGATCACGGTCGCGGTCGGCGAGGCAGTGACGGTCTCGGCCACATTTATACCGGCGGCGGGAGACACGCTGTTCAAGACCGCAATCAATAACTACCAAAACAATTTATGGTGCGGCACCGGCAATATATGCAACGCTTCGATGTGGACGGCCGCCCCGCTGGGGTCAAAGAGTTACACGTTTATTCCGACAGCGGCCGGACAGTATATTTTTTATCCGGCCGCCCAAACCGGGCAGTACTCCAACTGGAACAATTACGGTAAATCACTGAGAGTGATTGCACATCCGGTATGTCCTGCCGGCACGCACTGGGAGCCGGGGTCTCCGGGCAACACAAGTTTGTACGGCTCCGGTAGCGGCCGGTGTGTGCCCAATGAGCGCACCTGCCCCGGCGCACACCAGATAAACTACCCCACGTGCAATTGCGACGTCGGCTACATCTTGCAAAATGGCGCGTGCGTCCTCCCCACAACCTGCTCCGACCCGCATGCCGTACCTCCGCTGTGTTCGTGCGCAAACGGCTATACGCTCACCAATGGCTCTTGCACCCCGATCCCCCCAACGCTCTCGCTAAGCGCCGCGCAATACAGAGTGAGCAAGGGAAACCCTGCAGTCCTTTCGTGGAGCGCCGCCGGCCTTGTTGGAGACCCGGCCGTAACATGCTTGGTGCGCTCTTTGCCCGCGAGCGTCTTCTTGGTGACAATGCCGGCGGGCACATCAGGTACCTGGAGCGGCACCGGTGTCGCCACCAATCCCGTTACGGGCGCGACCCGGTTTACGCTCTCCTGCACCGGCGCGGGGTCTGTCTCGATAACCGTCAACCTAATTCCGGTATTTCAGGAGATATAAAAAAACCTCCCAACCGGGAGGTTTAGCCTTCTGTAATAGAATCGAAGTAGGCCTGTTCTCTAGCTTCTTGTGCCCGCCCGGCCTCTAAGTCAAACTCGGTCAGAAACCTGGCCCCAAATTTCTTGATAATCGTCTGGGTGGCCTTGCTTCCATAGTCGAGCAGCTGCGGACGACCGCTCGACAGGTCAAAGTTGGACGGGTGGTCCCAATGATGACCGTCGTTGCTCAGTTCACTCCCCGCGATTAGGCGGAAGGCGCCACAGGCCGCAGTATCCTTACAAGGTTCCCCCAGAAGTTGGATGTTCAGAAGCCCGAAGAAAGAGAACAGGGTGGGCTTCAACAACTGGCGAGTTGTGGCGTCGGAGTATTTATAGAAGCTGCGCTCCCGCCAGTTGTCACCTATCCCACCAAATGTCTGCCGAAGAGTGCGGCGAAGCGCCAGACGTACTCCTTCCCAGTACAGTTCCTTGGTTTTGGGCTCAGGAAGCGGGCTCGAAAGCATTTCCATCTTCATCAGTACAACGTCGGCTCTCCAAAACTCCCAAAGGCGATGGAGCCGCAAGCGAGGTACCTTGACTACAACTCCAAGAGATACGATCGTAAAAACGATACGCCGCTTACCCCAGGAAATCGGGAGGCGGCGGACGAACGCTTTCCAGTAGCGCTTCATGAACAACCTCCTACTTTTTTCTTCTGCGCCAACCATACAAAAAAGCGCCTGCTTCCGCAAGCGCCACAGGGCGGAGCGAAAGAGGTTGGCGGGAGGCTTCGCAAGTGCGACGGCACGAGACTTGAGGAAATTTTTAGCAAAAAATTATCCGTACTCCCGCCGGCCTGCTTTCGCGGAGCTTTTACCGGACGATGTATGGCAGGAGTGCCATGAAGCGGGCGCGTTTGACCGCTTGCGCGAGCGTGCGCTGGCCGTTGGCGCTAAGGCCCGTACGGCGGCGCGGCATGATTTTACCGTGCGGATTGAGAAACTTCTTTATAGTCTCCGTGTCCTTGTAGTCGATGCGTTGAAATTGGGGTACGTATTCTTTGGCCATAGTTTTATTTTCTCTTTAATTTGTTTTAAGTAAACTTAAAACGGTATGTCGTCGGGGTTAATGTCTTCGGTCGGATAATCGATAGCGTCGTCTTTCGGTGATTTCTGAGGAGCCTCGGCGTCGGTTACCGGCGCGTTGCTACGCGGCGCGCCGCCGCCAGTTGAGGCTCCGCGGGGGCCGAATTGCACCGTCTCGGC
Source organism: Patescibacteria group bacterium (assembly GCA_038056365.1). Classification (GTDB taxonomy): domain Bacteria; phylum Patescibacteriota; class Minisyncoccia; order Phycocordibacterales; family SBAW01; genus GWA1-54-10. Next base: position 22,504 of record JBBUFU010000045.1, on the reverse strand, counting down.
GATTATCTCGGTCTTGTACTGCTTTTTGCCGCTGTCCTTGTCATCCCAGTTGCGGGTCTTGAGCCGCCCCTCAATGTAGGCCGAGCTCCCCTTTTTAAGGTACTGCCCGCAGAGGTCGGCAAGCTTGCCGAAGGTAACCACGTTGTGGAACTCAACCTCCTCCTGCTTGCTTCCGTCGGCCTTTTTGTAGACGCGGTTGGTAGCAACACCGAACGAGCAGACATTGCCGCCGTTGGGGAGCGCGCGGACCTCCGGGTCGCGGGTCAGGTTGCCGAACACCATTGCTTTGTTTAAATACATATAAATTAAGTATCAAATTACAAGTAACAAATGTCAAACAAGTTATTAAGTATCAGGTTCATATTTTTAAGTTTTAATTACTTGTTACTTGTTTGATACTTGATACCTGATACTTGCTACTTACCCAGTAAGAGCCTCTATTGATTTATCAAGCTCCGCGTCCGAAACCTCAGAGGGCTTTTCTGCGGCTCCCGCGGGCTTCTCGATAGTCTTGCCCTCCAGACGGTCGGAGCTAAAGACCGCCCGGCGCGGCGCCTCTTTGATGTCCTCGCGGACCGTCTCGATAATCAAAAAGCGCAGGACTTCCGTTTCGGCGGTGAGCGCTTTTTCGAGCGCGGGGATGCCGCCGCGCTCAAGGACCGCGAATTTAACCCAGCCGAAGTAGCTCTGGGTAAACTTGTCGCGCTTGCCGGCGTTGGCACGCTCGATAGTGTACGAGAGTGTCATCTTTTGGGGGAAGCCCTGCGCGATAATCTCCGCGTCACCGAGGAGCGCACGGACTTTTTCTACTGCGGCGCCAAGACCCTCTTCGGTAATAGAGGGTATAAGGTGAAAGCCCACCTCATACACGGGGCGGGAGTCTTTCGGCGGCGCTTGGGTGGAGGCCGCGGGGGCCTGCGCTGTTTCTGCCATGGAGGTACCTTACCACATCACAATTTTTGCCGCAACTTATGCGCGTTGCCGTGGCCTAACAGCCCGCGATACGATTCGATGACTTCTTTTTTGTTGTTTTCTTGCAGTTTTTTAAAAATCCGCCGCTTACTCGCTGTCCGCAACACCCGGTAGCCGATAAAATGCACCCAGCCCAAAAAGTCGACGCCCGAAGCAAAAGTTTGTATTGATACTTTATTTGGGTGTAGTTGTAATTTTAATTCATCACGCAATAAGACTACGATAATCGCCAGTCTTTTCTCTAACTCGGTTTTGTTATCAGAAAGAAGTACGAAGTCATCGGCATACCGTATGTAGTATTTTGCTTTGAGTTTGTGCTTAACAAACCGGTCGAACTCGTTCATATAGATATTTACTAACAGCTGGCTGGTCAAGTTGCCGAGCGGCAAGCCCTTGGCCAAAACTTGGACACGGGGTGTCCAAGTTTTGGTCTGGAAGCTGGAGACCACTTCGCGCAACAACCAAAGTATATTTTGGTCGGGTATATATTTCTCAAGAATTGCAAAGAGGGTTTGGTGGTCTATGCTCGCAAAGAACTTGCGGATATCGCATTTGAGTACCCAGCAGGTGCGGGTGTGGTTTTTGGATACTTGGTAGGCAAAATCTCTAAACTGATTCATTGCTTTGTGCGTGCCCTTCCCTAGGCGGCAGGAGTAGGAGTCGGATATGAAAGTGCGGTCGAAGAATGGGTAGAGTTTGCGGTATATGGCGTGGTGCAAAAGCCGGTCGCGCACGGATGCCTTGTGGATGTCGCGGGGCTTGGGGTCACTGATGCGGAAGTGTTTATACCCACCATGCCTGTAAGTCTGACTCACTAGGTCGTGGTGGAGCTCTGTGACTTGATATATCAAGTCATGCTGAAATTCGAGGACATCCAGCTTTTTGCGCTTGCCACGGCGGAACTCCTTCCACGCTTCGAGCAAATTTTCGACAGAAATGATATCTTCATACGTATGAGCGAAAATACTTCTTTGACGACCCCCCCCCGCAGGAGTTTGTTGCCGGTTTTGGAGCGGGTCAAACAGGCTTACTTGTTGTGGCATGAATATTATTCTACTCTGCCGAAGATTCACCGCTATACCGTCGGCGAAAGAGTAGACTGTTTGTTTATCGAGACCATGGAAGCGATATCGGGGGCGGAATTTTTGCCGCGGGATAAGAAATTGCCTTTTGTAAGCAGTGCCATAAGAAAGTTGAACACCGTCCAACTATTACTCATGGTTTTGTGGGAAACAAAGTCTTTGCGCGACAAAAGATACATCGCCCTCTCCGCCCAGGTAGATGACGTCGGCAAAATGCTCGGCGGATGGCAAGGACAAATCCTTCGACAAGCTCAGGACCAGCAAAACTCCCCCGCGCGGGCGGAGGAGAAATGAAGAGAGTTGCGGACACCGCGGCGGGGTTCTGGACGTCGAAGTCATTGTCGAGCCAGTTGTAATTCCGCTGCCACGCGCCGTCGTTCCAGTACAGATAGCGGACGTACAGGTTGCCGTCGGCGTTGCCATTTGTGCGGGGAGCCGCCTGTGCCACTGCCCATCGAGTACTCTCCGGGCTGTATCGAATTTGGCATCATAATGCCCTAGCTCTCCGCACCAAGTATCTTCTATTTTTTTAAGCTCGCAGGCACCACTCTTTCTTAATCCGCAGACAAAGAAACTCTCGGCGCAAGTTTGCTGGATTCGGCAGCGGGCAGTCCTTGCCGCCCGCGTACTCGCCTACTACCATTTGGTATTTTAGCAAAGGAAAAGGCCCCGCGTTTTCACGCGAGGCCGAGGGTTGAGGGAACGAGGGTTAGGTTTAAGCGCCCAAGTTCTAAGGGTTACTTGACGGACACCGCGGCGGGGTCCTGGACGTCGAAGCCACGGCCGAGCCAGCGGTAATCCCGCCGCCACGCGCCGCCGCGCCAGAACAGAAAGCGGACGCACAGGCTGCCGTCGGCGTCGCCATAGACGACCTCCCAGAAGCAGATGTAGAGGGTGCGACCTTGGCTGTCCTGCTTGCAGTACTCGGGAATCATGTGCGGAGCATAGTCGCACAGCGCGTCCATGATGTTGGGGTGCAAGGTGTCCTTGCCGACAAGCGCCTTGCGGAGCTCGTGACCCCCGACGACGCCGGCCTTCTGGCCTTCCTCGAGGTGGAGGACGACCCTCTTGCCGTTGACGTAGAGGTGGCCGTCTTTCCGCTTTTCGACCTTCACCCAGCCGCCGCCCGCATTATGCTTGACGGTGGCGCCGTCGAACGGCAGTTTGGGCTCGGAAGCCAGGTTGACCAGGAGGGTCGTCTTGTTGACCACCTTGACGCGTTCGGCGGCTTCGAGCTTTGCCTGGTGTTGTTTGCACATCTGGGCGAGTATCGAAGCAACGCTACCGAGTTCGTTGGCATATTCGGACGTACCCAGCAGTACGACCGCCTGACTGAGACTGCCACCCTGCTTGGTTACTTCGTCACTAAGCGCAGAAGCGGTGGTCTGGTAACTTCCTGCCATACTGATGATAGCTTCGGTTTTGGCCACGATGGCCTCCATTTGCTAGAACCCCTCACCCACTCCGTCATGGAGCAGGCCCCAGGTTCTTCTGCTCATAAGAAAGAGCGTACCGTGCAATTATAGCACAAACTGTACTAGTTTGCAAGCCCAAAAATACGTTGCGAATTAAGGACCGTTTGGGCCGCAACCTCCTCCTCTGTTAAACCCTTTACCGCGGCGATTTTTTTGGCGACTTCGGCAACATACGCGGGCTCGTTGCGCTTGCCGCGGTTGGGCACCGGCGCGGCAAACGGCGCGTCGGTTTCTACCAGCATTTTTTCAAGCGGGCATAGGCGAATACTTTCGTCGTACATATCGGTGTAGGTAACAGGCCCGGGAAACGAGAGGTAACACCCCAAATCAAGATATTTTTGCGCCAACTCCCCCGAACCGGTAAAAAAGTGCATAACCACCGGCACTGTTAATCCGTTCATTCTAGCTTTTTGCAAAATGCTGTAACAATCGTCGTGGGCGTTGCGGCAGTGCACCACCAAGGCTTTGTTTATTTTTTGCGCGAGTTTAATCTGTGCCTCAAAACGCTCTTTCTGTCCTTCTGATTTTTCTGAGCGAAAATAATCCAAGCCGCATTCCCCTATCGCGACTACTTTCGGATTCTGCGCCAACTCCTCGTACTTTGATATATCATAGTGCTCGTCTTTATTATCATTCGGGTGGAGCCCAACGCTGGCCCACAAAAAGTCATATTGTTTTGCCAGCTCAAGCCCCGCCTTTGATGTTTCAAAATCGGTACCGATAATCATCGCGCCCATCCCCTGCTCTTGCATACGCGCCAAAACCGCCTCGCGGTCGGCGTCGTACTGCGGCAATTGCAGGTGGCAGTGGGCGTCAAAGAGCTTCATCAGTCTTTGCGCGGGAAGAGATTTTCGGGCTTTTTGTTGGCCACAACTGCCTCTTTTATTTTTACACTGGTGGCGGGCATAAACGGGTTAAGCATACGAGCGATACTATATAACTCCTGAGTTAACTTAGTAATTAACCTTTTGCCCGCCTCTGGATCGGTTTTAATAAGTTTAAACGGCGCAGTTTCGGTTATTTTTTGGTCGAGCTTCTGGATTTGTAGCCAAACGAATTCAATTGCTTTGTTAATTTCGAAGCTATCCAACGCGTCTGTATATTCTTTCGGAAAACCCGCAACCTCAGGTCGAGTACCCTGCTCAAGATGCGTCTGTGCCAGTTGCATAATGCGCGAGGCCAAGTTGCCCAGCCCGTTGGCCAGGTCGGCGTTGTAGGCAGCCTTAAACTTTTCCATCGTAAAGTCGCTGTCCTCAAACGGATGAATGTGCCGGGCAAGATAATACCGTAGGGCATCTACGCCGTATTCGTCGATAATTGCAACCGGGTCAACGACGTTCCCCAGCGACTTACTCATCTTTTGCCCGCCGCTGGTGATAAACCCGTGGATTACAATTTGTTTCGTATGAGGAAGCCCAGCCGACATAAGCATGGCCTGCCACATGGCCGCCTGCTGGCGAATCTGGTCTTTGCCCGCAAACTGGATTCCGTTCGGCTTTTCGAGCGTGCCCCAAAACTTCTCCAAGTTTTTGGTATCCTCCGGCCAGCCGAGCGTTGAGATGTAGTTGATAAGCGCGTCGAACCAGACATATAAAACGTGGTCAGGGTCGTCCGGGACCTCTATACCCCAGGGCATTTTTTCCTTAAGCCGCGAGATGCTAAAGTCCTCCAAACCGCTCTCGACAAACTTTCGTATTTCGTTAAAACGAAAGTCCGGCAGGACAAAATCCGGATTTTTAGCATAAAAATCCAACAACGGCTTTTGATACTTAGACCACCTAAAGAAATAATTTTCTTCCTGAATATGCTCAATCTCCATGTTTGGATGGAGCGGGCACTTGCCGTCCACCAACTCGGAAGCCGTTTTTTCCAGCTCACATCCGACGCAATAACTAATTGCATAATCTTTTTTATAAATATCACCATTTGCAAAACAGCGTTTCCAAAACTCCTGCGCAGCGGCTTTGTGGTGCGGGTTTGTCGTCCGGATAAAGTGCACATCCGGATACAGGTCGAGCTTTTTTGTGAGCTCGCGAAATTTTGCCGCGTACTTGTCTACATACTGTTGCGGGGTGACCCCGGTCTCTAACGCCTTGCGATGAATCTTTAATCCATGCTCGTCGGTGCCGGTATTAAAAAATACTTCCTCGCCCATAAGCGCGTGGTAACGGGCCACGATATCCGCCTGTACCATTTCCAAAGCAAAGCCTATATGCGGAGCGGCGTTAACATACGGCAACGTGGTCGTGAGATAAAACTTTTTTTCAGTCATTGGCATTGCCGCGGGCAAGCGCGCGGGCTTTGGACTTCTCGAGGTCGGAGACCAGCTCTTGGATAGCGCCCGCTATCGGGACCGACAAGAGGACGCCGAGGAATCCGATAAGTTTAAATCCGACCAGTAGCGAAAGAATAACCAACAGCGGCGGGATACCCACCACCTTTTTGACGACCACGGGGTAAATAAGGTGCGCCTCGAACTGCTGTACCACCAGGTAGAGGCCGGCGACCAGAAGCGCCGCCGTGGGGCCGCCGGTGACGAAGGCAATGGCGACTGCGGGGATAGCCGCGAGTATCTGCCCGAAGACCGGGATAAGCTCAAAGACCGCCGCCAGCACCGCGAGCAGGAGGGCAAACGGCATCCCCAAAATAAGCAGGCCGAGGTACAGCAACACTCCCACAATGACCGCGAGCACCAACTGCCCCTGCATCCACTTGCCTATTTTGTCTTGTGAGCGCCTCCAAAGGTCGAGCACGTAAGCCTGGTGCTTGACCGGCGAGACGATGCGGAGAAAGTCGTCCACGCCGGTCTCCTGTACCGAAAAGTAAAACGCAAAGACGACGATGAGTATAAACGAGGTGAGTCCGCCGAAGAACGCGGCAAGCGTCGTAAAGACCCCGCCCGTGGTGTCCGCCAACGTCTGCGAAACACTGCGCAGCAAGTCGGCCGACGAGAGCGTATCCGAAACCGGCCCCCACGGCAGGAGCCCGTGAGTAACGTCGGTGATGTTGAGGTTGCTGAGCGTGTCGGGCAGTTTTTGCAAAAAGCCGGCCGCGTCGTTGAGTATCGGCGGGATAAAGAAGAAAATGACGCTAAAAAACACCCCGCCTATCATGAGATACATGAGTATCACCGCAAAGATGCGGTTGAGCCGGTGCCGTACAAAAAAGCGGATGCCCGGCTCGATGGCCGAAGCGATAACCACCGCCGTGAGCACTACCAAGACCAGCTCGCGCAAAAACCACACGAGTCCCACCAGCAGGACAAACAGGATTACTTTGATGATGGAGCCCGAGGAAATGTGGACTTTGAGGTCCTGTTCGCTCATGCGCGTATCTTAGCACATAGGAGGTTTGACAGGTCGGCCAGGGCGACGCGCTCTTGCGCGCCCGTGTCGCGATCGCGCACAGTCACCGTATCTTTCATCTCGGGCGTCTCGCCGAGCGTGTCAAAGTCGATGGTGATACACCACGGCGTGCCGACCTCGTCTTGGCGGCGGTAGCGCTTGCCGACGTTGCCGTTGTCGTCCCACATAATCTGCGGAATATCTTTTTTAAGCATTTCGTACACCCCACGCGCTTTAGCGACAAGTTCGGGTTTGTTTTTGAGCAGAGGAAACACGGCCGCCTTGATGGGCGCGAGGTGCGGCGGGAGTTTGAGGACGACACGCTTCTCCCCCCCCAGCTCGTCCTCGGTGTACGCCTTGGCAAGCACCGCAAGCACGTGGCGGCCCAAGCCGAACGTCGGCTCAAGCACGTGCGGTACGGACTTTTTGTTGGTGTTTGGGTCCAGGTAGTGCAGGTCGACGCCACTGTGCTCGATGTGATTTTTGAGGTCGAAGTCGGTGCGGTACGCCAGGCCGCCGATTTCGTCGAACTTGTGCGGATAGTTAAAATGAAAGTCGACCGTGCGCTTGCTGTAGTGTGCGCGCTCGCCGTCCGGTATCTCTATCTCTTTAATATCACCGGGCTCAAACCCCAGCGAGCTAAACCACGCACGCATTTGTCCCAACCAGTACTCAAACTGCGCCTGCCAGCTCTTCTCTTCGAGAAAATACTCGAGCTCCATGATCTCGAGCTCGCGTACGCGGAAGATAAAGTCGCGCGGAGCGATTTCGTTGCGGAAGTTGCGCCCTATTTGCGCGATGCCGAACGGCAGCTTGGGGTGAAAGGTGTCGATGATGTTTTTAAAGTTGACAAACATTCCCTGAGCGGTCTCCGGCCGCAGGTACACGGTCGTGTCCGAGCCGTCGACCGAACCGACGGTAGTCTTAAACATCATGTTGAACTGCTTCATTCCCCCTAGTTTGCCGCCGCACTCCGGGCATTTTTCAACATTGTCCAAATGGTCGGCACGGAAGCGGCGCTTGCACTTTTGACACTCAACGAGCGGGTCGGCAAAGCCGCTTACGTGGCCGCTCGCCTCCCACACTTTGGGGTTCATCAAAATGGCCGTGTCGATGCCATATATGTTATCCGTGCTGTCGACAAACATCCGCCACCAGGCATTTTCGATATTTTTCTTGAGCGCAACGCCCAAGGGGCCGTAGTCCCACGTGCCAGCGAGCCCGCCGTAAATCTCGGACCCCTGGTACACAAACCCGCGCCGCTTGCACAGCGACACCAGCTTTTCCATCCGGTCCGGTTCTTTTGCGGATTTCTCTTCCATACCTTTGTTTTACTGTTTTGGCGCCACGTTGTCCACGGTGGTCGGCGCTTGCGCGGAGGCGCTGACGGCGACGCCGGCAAAGCGGTCGTTGCCCGAAAGTAAGGAAGAGCCGGCAAGCGCGGGCGCCGTGTTTACCTGCGAGGTAGAGGGGGTAAACGATATCTGGAAGCTCCCCGTCTGCGCCGGGCTGGTGTACCCGACGCCGGGCTTCAGGTCGCCTATCGCCCACGTCACGGTGCGGGTCGCGCTGTCGTAGGTGATACCCTGCTGGCCCGACACAAAGGTAATGTACGGCGGCAGTACAGTCGACACCGTGGCTCCCCCGATGGTGTTTGAGGCATTTTTAACCGTCCACGAAACGCTGTATGAGGTCGCCGACTCGGCAATGGGCGGGCGGGGGCCGCCCTGGTATTGCGCGGCAACACCGAGGGCGACCTGCGACGCAAAGGTCACCTCGGTGGTCGCGGCGGCGGTGACCTCCTGCGGCTCGCCGCCGCCCTCGCCCGGGCGCTGTCCGGTTATCGAAAGGCTAAGCGTTGCCTGGGGATTGGTATACACCACGCCCCCCTGCCCCGGCTGGAGCGTCGCAAACGAAAAGTTCAGCTGCGCCGTGCCCCCCGCGGACATCTGCGCCAGAGTTGGGTCCTGGTCGGAGGTCCATACAATGCTGTTTTTTGCGGAGTCATAAAAACCGTTGCCCGCAACAACAGAGCTCTTGTCTATCATCGGCCCCTGCAACTTGAGCGTCACCTGCACGTTTTGGACCGCCGTTTGGAGATTGTTCTGGAGGCTGATGGTCCCCTGCACGACACCGCCGGCCGGGGCGGCGACCGTGCGCGACAACTGCCCGTTGACGGCTATGGAGCCGCTGATAAACGGCCGCGTCACCGTAACGGTGGCAGGCATGATAAGGAACGGCACTTTAACCCTCGTGTTGCTCGGGTCGGCATCCTGCCCGACTAAAAACTTAAACACGCGCTGGTCGCCGTCCTGTCCGTCGAGTGTGCCGTTGAGGCGGATGGTTTTGCTCTCGCCGGGCTCGAGCGCCCCGAGCCGCCACAGCGTGCCGGCGCCGGCGCGCGGCTCCGAGCCGGTCAACAAATAGCCGAACGGCAGTTGCCCTTGTACCACGACATTGGACACCGGGCTCGTCGCGTTGCTGCGCACCACCACATCAATCGAAAAGGCCTGCCCCGCGATAGTCTGCGGCGGCGTAGTAACCGACACCGACACCGGTGCAGAGCCGATGGTGACGGTCACCTGGCCGCTCCGGGTAAAGACGGCGTTACTGCCCGCCACGCTGTACTCGACGGTGGCGCGGATTGTCTGTTGCGCGCCTTCGGCGCCGTACAATATCGCGCTACCGGTGCGCTTAACCTGGCTGTCGGCCCCTACCGTGCCAAGCGACTGGCGCTCGTGGAGCAGGGGCTCCGTCGGGTCTTTGGGGTTGCGGCTCCCGCTTGGGTAGTCAATAACCAGGTCGGCGACCTGGAGCTCCGCGGGATTTTTGTTGTTGATAATTATTTGAAACTGCGCCTCTTTGCCGCCGTCAACCAACGATGGCGCGACTATTTGTATATCGATATTCGACGGCGAGATGGTGTTGGGCCCCAAAAAAAAGGCAACCCCCGCGACCGCGAGCGCCACCAAAAAGAACCCGATCGATACGATAAAAAACTTCGTGGCAAAGCTCATCCGCGACTCCGGCGTCGCCACAGCGGGGTTGGGCCGGCGCGACGCAAGCGCGCTCCACGCGCGCGGCAATTCAGAATCTTCGTGGCTCAGCGGCGCCCGCACGTCCTGCATCCCGCCCTGGTTATGCCGCGAGTAGAGCTTGTCCTTAAGACCCTCAACGGAGTCCTTGTCTTTAGACATGGCCTTAATTATAGCCTAAAGCCCCGTGGCTTGGAGCGACTCGTTTATCAGCCTTACAAGGAGCTTGCGAGAGGCGGCCGCTTGGAGCGCCAGCTCGGGAGAAAACTGGTCATCCTCGACAAACGGCTTGAGTGCCGGGAGCTCGGGCAGGTAGCCCAAGTGCGCCAAAATGCGCAACACCAGCACACACTCGACACTGTCGGCGTTCTCTGTGGTGTGGGCGAGGCTCTCAAATCCGCCGAGCACCGTTTTGTACAGCTCGGGCGTGTGCTCCGCGCCGAGCACCAGCCGCATGAGCAGGCGCGCCACCTGCCCCAAGCGTTTGGCCTGCGCGGGCGTGGTGGCCAAAAACTCCCGCGAAACCTCGTCAACACCGGTAAGGAGCCATTGAGCCTTGCCGCGTACAAACGTATAGCGCCCGCGCGAAAGAGGCTCGAGTCCGTAGCGCAACTTAGAGAGCTCGCGCCGCGAGCTGGTTGCCTTGGCGCGCACGAGCCCGAGTTCCCGCGTTAATATAAAGACAACCGTATTCGCCTCGCCGACTCCGCGTTTGCCGAGCACAAGCCCCTCGGTTATGTGCTTTTCGTGCATGTATCTTATTTATAGTGAGTTTATCGAACTACAATCTTTCTAACTGGACCGATTCAGATTCTTTGACCTCAAGTGACAGCAGGCCCGTGGCCTCCTTAAGCACCTCTTTAAACTTTTTAAGAAACTCCAGGTCGATGTTGGTTTTAATCAGCAAGCCCGGTCGGTCGGCGATAGAAAACTTTTGCTCCTTGCGCCACTCCTGGATAGTGCGCACATAGTCGCGGTACATCCCCTCTTCTTTCAACTCTGCAGTTAGCTCAGTAGCTAATCTGTTTTCTTTAAGGTCGGGATTGTACTTAATTTCTTTTACGTTGAGCTCATCTTTAAGAATAGCCGCGAGCTCTTCGACAACCGGCACGGCAGTCTCAAACGCGCCGAGCGGCTGGCGCACCTTGATACCCGCCTTTTCGCGCAGCTCGAGCCCTTTGCTGGCGAGTTGCCGCACTGCGGCCATGTCGGCGATAAGTTTTTCGTCAACCGCCGGTGCCGCGGGCCAGTCGCACAAGTGCACGCTCTCCGGCTCGCCCTCGGCGCGCAGGCGACGATACAGGTCGTCGGCAAAAAACGGCATGAGTGGCGCCATAACCTTTGAGGTAACCATAAGCACTTCGCGCAACGTTGCGAGTGCGGCCGCCTTATCTGGACCTTCGGTTTTAAAACGGTCGCGCGAGCGGCGCAGGTACCAGGTCGAAAGGTCGTCGATGAAAGCGCCGAGCGGGCGCGCCGCAATGTCCAGTTCGTACCGCTCGAAACCTTGAGTTGTTTCCTTAACGAGCTGCCCGAGGCGCGAGAAAATCCAGCGATCAAGCACGTGCTCCTTAAGGTCTGATCTTAGCTCAGGGCTCTCCAAGGTCAGACCTTTTCCCGCTCCTGCATACAAATCATAAAAACTCCGCACGTTGTCCAGCCGCATCAGCAGTTTTTTGCCCACCTCCTCTACCCCGCGCTCGTTAAAGCGCAGGTCTTCGGCGCGCACCACCGATGAAGAGAGCAGGAAGTACCGCAAAGAATCGGCGCCGTACTTCTCGACCACCTCCATCGGGTCGGGATAGTTCCTCAGCCGCTTGCTCATCTTTTGCCCGTCCGAGGCGGTGATGATGCCGTTGACGATGACGTTTTTATACGGCGTGCGGCCGAAGAGCGCGGTGCCAAGGACAATCAGCGAATAAAACCATCCGCGCGTCTGGTCGGTCCCCTCGGCGATAAAGTCGGCCGGGTAGCCCCTTGGCGCGTAGCCGAAGAATTTCTTCGGGTCGAAAGTTGTTTTATTAAGCGGGTACCCTTTGCCGGCAAACGGCATCGAGCCCGACTCGAACCAGCAGTCAAAAACATCTTTGTCGCGGCGCCACTCCCCCGTCGCAAAATCGTCGATATACGGCCGGTGCAGGTCGAGCTCGTAGTCTGCGTTGTGCGGAAACGGGGTAAACAGTAGCTCGCACACGCTCGCAAGCTCCGGCAAATCTAACCTCGTGTATAAGTCCGACATTTTGTGCCCGGCTATATTATTGAGAACCCAAAGCGGATAGCCGTGGCTAACGAATAGTATATTTTTATTTACATACCGTTGCTCAACTTCAAATATAAACTGGCCGACACGTTGACGGACCCCGGCGGAGTCATGGCTCCCGCCTTCGCGCATCCGCTCATCCACTACGACAGCCTTGTCGGGCAGGCCAAGCTCGCCCTGCACAATGGCTGCGGTTTCCCGCGTGCGTATAAATGGAGAGACGACAATAAAGTCTATCTGCTCTTTTTTTAAATCAAGTGCCGCGTGTTTAACCGCGTTGATACCTTTTTCGGTCAGATGATTTTCCGGGTCGCCGGAGAGGTCGTCAACATCCCGTACATTACTCAAGGCCTCGCCGTGGCGCATTACAAAATAGCGGTTACCCGAGCGCTTGGCTATCGACAAAAGTTCGGTAACCGAGCCTACTATTTTTACTTCCTTCGTTTTTTCGTTGCGCCATACCGGCACGGGTGCGCCCCAGTAGCGGCCGCGCGAGACGGCCCAGTCGCGCGCGCCTTCGAGCCATTTGCCGAAGCGTCCCTCCCCCACATGCGCGGGCACCCAGCCGACGGTCGCATTTTGCTTAAGCAAGTTGCCTTTTATTTTTTGTACGTTTACAAACCACGAGGTGGCCGCCCAGTTTAAGAGCGGCGTGTCGCAACGCCAGCAATGCGGATAGCTGTGCTTTATCTTTTCGTCTTTAAACAACAATCCCTTCTCGCGTAAATATTCAACAATTTTGGCGTCGGTCTCGAGATGGCGGCCTTTGGGCTTAACGGGCATGCCCGCAAAGTCGCGCACAGTCGCGATAAACTTACCCTCGTCGGTCACATGATGGATGAGCGGTATTTTATTTTTTTGCGCGAGCGCAAGGTCGTCGGCGCCGTAGGCCGGCGCCAGGTGTACGATGCCGGTGCCGTCCTCCATGGTGACGTAGTCGGCGGCGTACACCTTCCACAAATGGGTCTTGTGCTTGTGCAACTCGGTCGCAAAGTAATCGAACGGCGGCAGATACTTTTTGCCGACCAACTCGCTCCCTTTATATTTTTTTACGACTTCTCCCTCTAGCTTTCCCTCCGCCGTGATTAAATATTCGCCTCCTACTTTTACTTTTACATATTCCGCATCGGCCTTAACCGCCGCGGCTGGGTTGCCGGGGAGCGTCCACGGCGTCGTGGTCCAAATCAACAGCGAAGTATCGGGGTCGTCCACCAGCGGCAGTTTAACCGTGACCGCAAAGTCCTCGATGTCCAGGTAGCCCTGCGCGACCTCAAAGTTGCTGAGCGTCGTACCACAACGGGGGCACAAGTGCATCGCCTTAAACCCTTCGTACACCAAACCGCGGTCGTACAAGTTTTTAAACGCCCACCACACGCTCTGCGTGTAGCTCGCGTCCATGGTTTTGTAGTCCGCCTCCATGTCGGCCCAGCGCCCGATGCGCGGGATAATGCGCTTCCAATCCGCAACATCCTTCATGATAGAGGTACGAGCCGCGGCGTTAAACTTTTCTACCCCGTACGCCTCGATGTCGCGCTTGGCCTTAAGCCCAAGCTCTTTCTCTACCAAGTTTTCGACCGGCAGGCCGTGGCAGTCCCAGCCCCATTGCCGCGGCACGCGGTAGCCCGTCATGGTGCGGTAGCGCGGGATGGCGTCTTTGATGGCGCTCGCGAGGATGTGGCCATAGTGCGGCAGGCCGTTGGCGAACGGCGGCCCGTCATAAAAGATAAATTCGCCCTTCGGCGCGGGCTTTTGCAACGACTTCTCAAAAATCTTCTCTTTATTCCAAAATTCAAGGATTTTCTCTTCCCGTTTGGCGAGTTCAGACATACCAAGAACTATAACAAAAATTACATCTCCTCGGGGACGGGAATGCCGAGCGTCTCGAGCCCCTCGCGCAAGGTGCGCTCGACGGCGGCGGTTAGGAATGCGCCGTACTCGGGATACTTTCCGCCGATGACGCGCTCGCTCGCGTACCAACTGTTAAATGCCGCCGCCAACTCGGTCAAAAAGGTCGTGAGGTAATGCGGCTCGAGCTCTTTGGCCGCGCGAGCCACTGCATCGGTGTAATGGACGAGCACACGCTCAAGCGCGCTTGCCTCTGTGGGCATGTCTTCGGTGCCCGCCGAGAGCCCCGCCTCTTTTATTTTTGTGAGCAACGACCCTGCGCGTACCCGCGCGTACTGCAAGTATGGCCCCGAGTCGCCCTCGAGCGAAAGCGATTTCTCCGGGTCAAAAATAATATCTCTGCCATTGCCCGACTTGAGCACCATATATTTGAGCGCGCCGACCGCAACCTCCTCCTTGCCGCGGGCGGCTAGGGTAACATCGTCAAGCAGGGACTCGCCGGTGATGACGTTGCCGAGCCGCGAGGACATCTTGCCGCTGCTAAGTTTGAGGTAGCCGTGCGCAATATGCCCGAGCGTTTTATTTTTTAGTTGCGGAAACACCTTACGTGCCGCGGCGTACAGCACTTTAAAATATTCCGTCTGTTCGGGGCCTGTGTCGGTTATGGTGATATCAAAATCCGGATACGTGTCGAGTTTGAGTTTAAGAAGCCCGAGGTCTTTCGCCTCATACGTCGGCAGCCCCACCGAGTTGAGGAACACTCGGGTATGCAGGCCGTCTTGCTCGCCGCGATACACCACCGCCCCGTCGCTCTCCTCGAAGACCGTACCCATGTTTGCGCGCACCAGCTCGCGGCCGATGGGGCCCGACTCGCTCTCAAAAAACTCTTTGTCGAACTTTGAGCCGAGCCGCGCGCACAACCCGTCCAAGTGTTTGCGCGATGTTTCGATGCCTTGGGCGCGCAGGCTACTTAGTGCCGGGTCGGAGTTTTCGTACAGCGCCTTGTTGACCGCCTCTATTTCTTTCTTTGCGGCGCCTTCGTACGCTTCGGTACCCGCTACGTAGGCGCGACCAAGCTGGGCAATGTCGCCCGGGTCGAGGCTGAGCTTTTGAAGCCCCCACACACCTTTGGCGACCGTCAGCCCGATATCGGAGGGAAAGTTAATTCTCATAACCCTGGCGCCGGTGCGCTCAAGAAGGCGCGCGACCGACTCGCCCAAAATATTGCTTACCAAGTTGCCGATGTGGAGCGGCTTAAAAAGGTTCGGGCTCGTGTACTCGACCAAAATGGTCTTGCCCGCGTTAAGCTGGGGAACCTTTTCTTCTTTCGGCACCAGCGCCGCGCGGGAGAGATAAAAATTGATGAACTTGCCCGCGACCTCAACCTTTTCGACTCCCTCTATCTTTAATTTTGCCGCCAGCTCGCCGGGGTCTACCTTGGCGACAAGCGCGGCGTTGGTGGCGTAGTCGCCATGAGCAAGCGCCCGCGGCCGCTCGACGACAAAAGGAACATTCTCCCCCACTGCTGCGCGTATGGCCTGCTCTATTCGTTCGCGAATCATGATTTGTAGCCTATCACTTAAAGCACGGTTTGAGAAAGTGCGGGTTGGCCCGCGACCACATCAAAGGATACGCGGCCGATGAGTGCGCCGCTTGCGGTCTCTACGTCACAGCGCCACCGCCCCGGCGTCACCGTCTTGATGCTGTAACCCTTGTAGCCGCCGTCGCGCCCGCCGGATATCGGGTAGGATATCTGCGCCATGCTCTGCCACTCCCCGCTTTGGGGGTCAAACGCCTCCCACCGGTGGTACACCGAGGTGGTGAGCCCGGTCGGCGCAAACACGGACGAAAAACATGAGGCCGTGGCGGCCCCCTCGGCCGGCGCGACGGTGTAGACCGCGCTCGTGTCGCGCCAAAACGCATACCACTCGGGTACCTCGTAGGCGGCAAGGTACCCGCCGCCGGATTGTTTGAGCACCGTGTGGTACACGCCGATGTTTTTTAGCGACAGCGGCACCGGCGGTATAACATCAAGAAAGTAGAGCCCGTTGAACAGAAAAAAAATAGTCGCGACTAAAATAGAAACGTCGTGGAGCCCGTGCGCCGTCCTGCGCAGGACCGCGCCGTACAGCAAAAACAAAAAGGTGGCGATAACGCCGAGGCTTACCAGCCCGCTCATGACAAACACCAACGTGCCCACGGAGTGGAAGATAAAGGTCGGCACTGCGATGATGCAGTAGGTCAGTAGCAAAAAGTAGTACACCGCAACGTTGAAGTGCAGACGCACGTAGCGGCTACGCATATATTCGTTGCCGAAGATGAGTGCCACCAGAATCCCCAAAAAGAGTGCCGAGCTCGCAAACGTGCCGCTGTGGCCATAGAGCACCAACAGGTTGCTCGCCAAACCGCCGAAACAAAACTGCAAAATAAGGAGCAAAAAGAGCGGCTCCGCGCTGGTGCCCTCTTTGCGCCGCGTTTCTCGCAGGTTGAGGACGATGATGAGCGCGCCGGCCACGAATAAATATGAAAGCAAAAACAAGTTGTTGGCGACGCTGTCGGGCCGGTCGGCTATCCATAAGTCAAAAAGGAAGCCCGCGAGCAGAGCCACCACCCCGAAGTGGTGCTCGTACCTCTGCCAAAACTTAAACACTTTCTGCCACAGCCGCCGCATACGGCTATTGTATCCCGACGTTACAGTCGGGACCCCGACCAAGGCGTCGGGGCTCCTTCTCTATACGAACGAGTCGGGGATGGAAAACTTTTTGCAGAGCGCTTTGACTTGTTTATGGAGTTTGGCGAGTTTGGGGTCGGCATGCGCACGTTTTTTAAACGCGGCGAGGTAGGCCTTGCGCGCGGTTTTGTCGGCCGGCAATTCTTCTCTTTGCGTGAGCCGCATGACTTCGGCGATCCACACCCCTATTAGCTTCATCTCGCGCTCCTTCATCTTGCGGGTGGTGATAGACGGAGTGCCGATGCGGATACCGCTCGGATAAAACGGCGACGAAGGTTCGTCGGGTATGGTGTTTTTGTTGGTGGTAAGCCCGATAGCGTCGAGCGCTATCTCGACAATGGCGCCGCGGCCCGTGCCGCATTTGACCAATACCATGTGGTTGTCGGTACCGCCGCTCACCACCTCGACCCGCTCGCGCACCAATGTGCGGGCCAATGCTTTGGCGTTTTTGACGATTTGCTTGCCGTAGGCGCGGAACGCCGGCGTACTTGCCTCCTTAAGCGCCACCGCAATGCCGGCGGTTGTGTGGTTGTGCGGACCGCCCTGCAGGTTGGGGAATATGGCGCGGTCTATTTTTGTCCCCAGCTCGGGGTCTTTGGCAAGGCCTTTTTTGGTGACCATAATCATGCCGCCGCGTGGGCCGCGAAGCGTCTTGTGCGTGGTGGTCGTGACGATGTGCGCGTAGGGTACCGGGCTTGTGTGCGCGCCGGCGACCACCAGGCCGGCAATGTGCGCGATGTCAGCCGCCAAAAAGGCGCCGACGCTGTCAGCGATTTTGGCCAGCTCTTTAAACGGGAACTCGCGCACGTACGCGGTCGCGCCGACCCAAATGAGTTTTGGTTTGTGCTTTTTGGCCAGACGCGCTATTTCTTTGAGGTCGAGGTAGCCGTCGGGGCGCACACCGTACTGCACCGCGTCGTAGAACATGCTCGTGGCGCTCGCCTTCCACCCGTGGGTCAGGTGGCCGCC
This sequence comes from Patescibacteria group bacterium, assembly GCA_038056365.1. Lineage (GTDB taxonomy): Bacteria > Patescibacteriota > Minisyncoccia > Phycocordibacterales > SBAW01 > GWA1-54-10. The sequence continues at coordinate 4,791 of JBBUFU010000045.1, read as the reverse complement.
GGCGGTAAGCAACTGGCCCATAATCTTCTCGCCCGGCTGGCAGGTGGCCAGGTAGACCGCCAAGTTCGCCGGCGAGCCGGAGTAGGGCTGGACGTTGACGTACGGCACGCCGAATATTTTTTTGGCCCGCTCGCGCGCGAGCGTCTCGATGTCGTCGATAACTTCGTTGCCGCCGTAGTAGCGCGCATGCGGATATCCTTCGGAGTATTTGTTGGTGAGGCACGAGCCCATCGCTTCGCGGACCGCTTGCGAGACAATGTTTTCCGACGGTATCAACTCTAAACCTTCCCTCTGGCGCTTTTCTTCGGCGATGAGTAGTTTGTAAAGGTCTTTGTCTTCTTTGCGTATATGGTTGTAGAGATTCATAGTAGTTATCGGGTGTCGCCTTCGCTTTTAATCACGCCGCGCACTTGGCGGTCGGCGAGCTTTTTTATGTTTGCTTCCGCGACGTCGCCGAACGGCACGTCGAGCTCCCCCGAGAGTTGCGAAAGGTACCACAGCACGTCGCCAATTTCTTTTTTAAGGTCCTGGCGTTTCTCGTTGGAGATCGCCCCACCGTCATTGCGAATGACTTTTTTTATCTTTTCAATAACCTCGCCGCCCTCGCCCGCGATACCCATGCACAGATACATCAGAATAAACTCCTTGTCTTGCTTGGCGTACATGGCCGTACGGCCGGCCAGTTTTTGATACTCGTCAAAATCCATAGGCGGATTGTACCACCCCCGCCCCAATGCGCTATGATGGATGGCGATGAAGAAAAAAGGCAAAAAATTGGTAAACCCCCGATTCGCCAAAGGCGGCGGGTACGGCGAAATCATCAACTCCATCGCGTCCATCGGACATTGCCCGTTTTGCCCCGAGAACTTTAAGTACCACAAAAAACCTGCCCTCAAAAAAATGGGCGGCTGGTTTATCACCGAAAGCCGGTGGCCGTACAAAAACAGCCAAAAACATTTTCTTATTATCTCGACCAAGCACCACGAGACGCTTGGGGAGCTAAAAGCCGCGGACATGCGGACAATTCTTTCGCTTGCGACGTGGGCGGTCAAACGCTACAAAATAAAAGGTGGCGGACTCACCATGCGCTTCGGCGACAGCGACTTTACCGGTGCAACCGTTTCGCACCTGCATGCGCACCTTATTTACCCGCAAGAAACCAAGGCGGGCATAGGCAAGACCGTAAACTTTCCTATCGGCTAGATGGCAATAGGGGCCTTTATGCTTCCGTGTGCCTGATAGTTGTTCAGCTTAAAATCTTCGAACTTAAAGTCGAAGATGTTTTTAACGTCGGGGTTGAGCGTCACAGTCGGGAACGGCAGCGGCGTGCGGGTTAGTTGTTCGCGCGCTTCGTTAAAGTGGTTGTTATAGATGTGGGTGTCGGACGTGGTGTGGACGAATTCCTTCGGTTTCATGCCGACCACCTGTGCAATCATCATAAGCAGAAGCGAGTATGACGCGATATTGTACGGCACGCCCAAAAAAACGTCCGCACTGCGCTGAAACATGTGCAGCGACAGCTCGCCGTTAACCGCAAAGCACTTAAAAATGCCGTGGCAGGGGGCGACAAACACACGGTCGACAAACTCCGGGTTCCAGGCCGTTACCATGTGGCGGCGCCAGTCCGGATGCTCTTTGAGTCCGTCTATCAGTTTTTGTATCTGGTCTATCTCGCCGCCGGTCGTTGTCTTCCAATGCCTCCACTGCGGGCCGTATATGGGGCCGAGGTCCCCCTCCTCTAAACCGTACTTCGCGGCATTTTCTTTAGTGGCCCACTCATCCCATATAGTAACGCCGTGCTTGTGCAAATAGTCTATCCGGCTCTCTCCGCTGAGGAACCACAGCAATTCGTGGACGATAAATTTAAAAGAAAGTTTTTTTGTAGTTAGGAGCGGAAATCCGTCCTCCAGGTTGTAGCGCGACATCCTGCCGCAGACCGCAATACTCCCGACCCCATGCGGGTCGCTCTTGCCCTGGCCGTTCTCAAGTACGTCGCGCAGGAGGTCCAGATATTGTTCTTCAGGGTGTTTCATCGCTGTATAGTATCAGACGACCCGCATCAGCTTAACCCCCGCGCGCTCCAGCAGACGGCCGCCCGCCAGAGACGACGAACCCTCGGCGAAATAGCAGCGCGCGATGCCCGAGGACGCTATAAGTTTGGCGCATACCGGGCACGGGAAGTGAGTGACATACAAAGCGGTGCCCCGCAGAGAGAGGCCGTTTTTTGCCGCGTTCGCGATTATTTTCTGTTCGGCATGAATGACGTCGACCATTTCGGGCTTTTCCCCCGGTTTTAAAAAGTCCCGCACGGCACCAAGTTGGTAGGGTGTGTGGTCGCTCGGCATCGCTTCATTGAAGGCCTTCGAGAGCACCTTTTTTCCTTTTACCAGGACCGCCCCTACTTGGCGCCACCAGTCGCTGCTTTTTTGCGCCTCTTTTCTTGCCTCCCCCATCATGCGGCGGTCGAACGGCGCTTTTGTTTTGGCGACAGTCAGACTCTCTTCCCTAAAAACCGAGTCAACGTCCCAGCGGAGGAACACCGGGGACATGCGCACATTGCTTTTGGCGAAGTACTTATCGCGCAGCGCGCGGGATACGCGGTCGTCGACGAAGAGCAGCGGTTTTTTTGCCAATGCGGCCGCCTTCGTTTTTAAAAAAACTTCTACCTCCCCGTACCCCATGCTTTTCAGCAGCCGGGCCACCTCTTTCGCGGGGAGCGAAGCTATGTCGGGCTTTATAGTCGAGAGCCCCTCAACCATCGACTCCGGGACAAGGTAAACTTTTTCAACGGAGCCGGCGAATTTGTTCAGAAAATCCAAATACCCTTTGTGAATTACGGGAGTGTGGAGGATAAGGGTGCGGCGCATTAGTGAGATTTGTAGTGCCCCACCATGTCTATCAGGTGGTTCTTGAGCACGTTTTGGATGATATCCGTTGAAGAAGTCTTTTCGGCTTGCCGCGGGAGCACTTGGAGCTTGCAGAACTTTTTTATGGTTCTTTTTTGCTCCGCGGTGTAACTGTTCCCGGACACCGCGACAAAAATATCGACGGGGAGCTTTTTAAGTATCTCGTATTGCCACCTGCCTTGTTTGTCTATATCGTCGGTGAGCGTAACGTAGTCGACGCAGTCCTGGTACGAAAGCATCTCCATGCGCTCCTCTTGCGGGATAATCGGCCGCAGGGGACCTTTATACGCCTTAATGCCGCGGTCGCTGTCGACGCCGACCACCAGTATGTCCCCCTGTTTTTTTGCGGCGTTGAGGTAGCGCAAGTGGCCGATGTGGAGCATGTCCCACGAGCCGATGGTGCAGACGATTTTGTGCCCGAGTGTTTTGTGGGCGGCAAGCTTCTCCTTCAGCTCCCGGAGGTTGGTAACGACTTTTTTGTTGGACGTTTGCATGTCGCGCATTATAGCCTGCGGCGGCCCCGATGGTATAGTGGGGGCGTTATCCCCATGATGCCCACACCCCACTCCCCGCGCGTAAGCCTTATCGCCGCACTCGGCAAAAACCGCGAGTTGGGGCGCGGCAACGAGCTCCTGTGGCCTATCCCCGATGATTTAAAGCGCTTTAAACAGCTTACACTGGGGCATCCGGTGATTATGGGGCGCAAGACATACGACTCTATTTTGGCGGCGCTGGGCAAACCCTTCCCCGGGCGCACCAGCATCGTGCTAATGCGCGAAGCGGAGTTTAACCCCGGCGACCCGGCACTGAAGTACGAACAGGTGCTGGTCGCACACTCCCCGGAAGAGGCGCTGAAAAAGGCGGGCGCGCTGGACAGCGAAGAAATTTTTATCGGCGGCGGAGCGCAAATTTATAAACTGATGCTCCCCTACGCCGACCGGCTGTACCTGACGCTGATTGACGACACCAAAGAGGCCGACGCCTACTTTCCCGCGTACGAACAGTTGTTTACCAAAAAGCTCTCGGAGGAACTCCGGGAGCATAGTGGCTTAAAATATTCTTGGGTTACTTTGGAGAAGTAGTTACTTAACGTCGACCCCCATACTCCGGGCGGAGCCGGCGATTATTTTGACCGCCTCGTCTATGGTGTGCGCGTTGAGGTCCTTCATTTTGCGCTCGGCGATTTCTTTAACCTGCGCGCGGGTAAGCGTGCCGATTTTGCTTGTGTTGGGCTTGCCGCTCCCCTTTTCTTTGCCGAGGGCCTTGAGGATAAGGCTCGAGGCGGGCGGGGTCTTGAGGATAAAGTCGTACGAGCGGTCCTCGTAGACCGAGATGACGGCCGGCACCATGTCGCCGCGCATCTCTTTGGACGCGTCGTTAAACTTCTTCAAAAACTCGCCGATGTTGATGCCCGCAGGGCCCAAGACCTGGCCCATGGCCGGGGTCATGGCGGCGGCGCCTCCCATTGCGATGATTTTTATTCTTTTGACTATCTTTTTTGCCATAGAGATTTAGAGAGTAACTTATATTCGTTTAACTTGCAAAAAGTCCAACTCTACCGGCGTTTCGCGGCCGAACATCGCCACGAGCACCTTAACCTTGCCGCGCGACTCGTCCACCTCGCCCACCTTGCCGTCGAGCTCTTTAAACGGCCCGTCGACGATGGTAACCTGGTCGCCGACCGACAGGTCGATGGCGTGTTTGACGCTACCCTCGGTCGCCTGCATGCGGCCGAGCAAAACCGCCACCTCGTTGTCTTTAAGCGGTACCGGGTTGACGCCCGAGCCGACAAAGCCGGTCACGCGCGGCGTGTTGCGCACGACATACCACGACTGGTCGTCCACTATCATATCCACCAGCACATAGCCGGGGTAGACCTTTTCCT
>JBBUFU010000044.1:0-3416 GCA_038056365.1 Patescibacteria group bacterium | reverse complement strand
TGCGGCACAGACTCCGTCTCGGGCGCAAAAGAAAACAACTGGCAATTTTTTCACGGCTGGGGGCTCAAGCTCGGCACTACCTCGAACCAGGTACTCATCGGCGCCAGCGCCACGACGACTTTGGCCAAGCTCGAGGTTTCCGGCGGCAACATCGAGCATGTCGCCTCGGGCAACCCGACGCTCGCGGCGGCCAACACGACGACCGGCCTCAACTACCAGAGTGTCGTCGCGGGGCGCTATGCTTACAGCGCCGAGTACGGCGCGGGCTTGCGCATCATCGACGTGTCGAACCCCAAAAGCCCGACCGTCGTGGGGAGCTACAGTGGCATCAACACGGCGCTTAGCGTGGCGGTCGCCGGCAAGTACGCCTACGTCGGCGATATTACGACCGGGCTCAACATCATCGATGTTTCGAACCCCTCTAATCCGGTGCGGGTGGGTAACTACAGCTTCCCCACGCTGCCCGGCGCGGTGTGGTCGTACGGGCTCGCCGTGTCGGGCCGCTACGCGTACCTGACCGACTACAACAACAGCGCGGTGCGCATTGTCGATGTTGCCAATCCGCAAAGCCCGCAGTGGGTCGGCTCGTACACGCCGGTCGCCGGCGCGGCGCCCTATGGGATAGCGGTGCAGGGCAAATATGCCTACATCGCCGACCAGGGCGCGCCCACGCCAAAGGTCTACATTGCCGACATCTCCAATCCCCAGGCCCCGGTGACCGTCGGCTCGTACACGGCGACGGGCATCGTGCCGAACGGCGTCTATATTTCGGGCAAAAATCTCTACGTCGCCGACGCGGTCAAAGGCTTGTACATCCTCAACGTCAGCAACCCGGCCTCGCCGACTCTTACGGGGCAGTACCTGCCGGATGCGAGCGAGTCGTACTACGGCGTCACCGTGGCGGGCGACTATGCCTATGTCGCCGACCACGGCAACATCCTGATGCTGGTTATCAACGTCAGCAATCCGGCGTCGCCCGCCCTGGTGGGGAGCTACACGGTCACCGACGGCGCGCCGATGTCGGTCAGCCTCGCGGGCAAATATGCCTACGTGTCCGACTACGGCGGCGGCATTAAGACGGTCGACATCAACGGCCTGAGCGCGCCCGCCGCTAACATAGGCTCCTTGGCGGCAACGCAGGTAAATATCAGCGACAGCCTGGCGGTCGGCGGCGATATTACGGCGGGCGGCGGGCTCAGCGTAGGCATAAGCGGCATCTTTAGCCGCGGCGCCATTGCGGCGTTTATAGCCTCGACCACGCAAACCAACCCCACGGTCGCGAGCTTTATAGGCGGCAACGTGGGGCTAGGCACTACCTCGCCGTGGGCGCGGCTCACCATCGCGGCGGCCGCGGCCGACGCCAACATCCAAGGGACGCTCTTTGCCGTCGCCAGCTCGACCGCCGCCTTTGCCACCTCGACGCTCTTTAGCATCAGCAACGCGGGATTGACGACCGCGACCAACTTGCTCCTCACCGCATCCACCACCCTCCAAAACTTTACGTTTGTTAATGCCACCGGCACCTCCGCGACCACCACCAACTTCTTCGCCACCACCGCCAGCTCGACCAATCTGTTTGCGGCCATGGGCCAAGTGGGCACCTTCCTGTCGCTCGGCTCCTCGACCCTCCAAAACTTTACCGCGCTCCAGTCCACCTCGACCAACGCCACCTCAACCAACTTCTTCGCCACCACCGCCAGCTCGACCAATCTGTTTGCGGCCATGGGCCAAGTGGGCACCTTCCTGTCGCTCGGCTCCTCGACCCTCCAAAACTTTACCGCGCTCCAGTCCACCTCGACCAACGCCACCTCAACCAACTTCTTTGCGACCACCGCATCATCAACAAATCTTTTTGCCACCAACTTCAACTTTGGTATCGGCACTATTGGCCTCTCGACCACCACCTCGGCTACCTCCACCAACTTCTTCGCCACCACCGCCAGCTCGACCAATCTGTTTGCGGCCATGGGCCAAGTGGGCACCTTCCTGTCGCTCGGCTCCTCCACTTTGCAAAACTTCACCGCGCTCCAGTCCACCTCGACCAATGCCACCTCAACCAACTTCTTCGCCACCACCGCCAGCTCGACGAATCTCTTTGCCGCGGTTGGCCAGGTGGGCACGGTCCTGCCGCTCGGCTCCTCGACCATGCAAAACTTTACCGCCCTGCAATCCACCTCCACCAACGCCACCTCCACCAACTTCTTTGCGACGACGGCCAGCTCGACGAATCTCTTTGCCGCGGTAGGCCAACTCGGCACATTCCTGTCGCTCGGCTCCTCCACACTCCAAAACTTCACCGCTCTGCAATCAACTTCAACCAACGCCACCACCACCAACTTCTTCGCCACCACCGCATCGAGTACCAATTTGTTTGCCGCCGCCGCGACCTTGGGCACGCTCAACCTTACAAACTTTGCCGCCGCCGGCTCGACCACGCTCCAAAACTTTACGTTTGTAAACGCGACCGGCACGTCGGCGACCACGACGAATTTCTTTGCCACCACCGCATCAAGTACGAACCTGTTTGCCTCGACCGCCGCCTTTGGCGGGGCAACCGGCCTCAGCGTCCTTGCAACCGGCCTGACCGGCGTCGGCACCACTAGCCCCTGGGCGCGGTTTGCCGTCAACCCCGTGGCGGGCGATGTCAATCAGTTTGTCGTCGGCTCCTCGACCCGCACCTCCTTTATGATAGACAGCGCGGGCAACATCGCAGTCGCCTCGACCTCCGCAAACCACACGGTCGATATCAACGGCAACCTCGGCCTGGCCCTCAGCTCGTACATCAACTTTGGCAATGCCGACAGCACGGACGGCTACGGCATCCGCGAGAGTAGCGGCATTATTCAGTTTAAAAATTCGGGCGGTAGCTGGTCGAACTTCGGTTCCGGCTCCCAGTGGACCAACAACGCCCGCGGCGGGATCTCCTTCGGCGGCTCCGGTACCGGCGACCTTCTCAACAATGTCGGCATCGGCACCACTACGCCCGCGGCGGCGCTCCAAATCGCGTCCTCGACCGGCCCGCAACTCCTCTTGACCGACTCCTCGGCCGGCACCAACCAAAAGCACTTCTTTGCCTCCTCGACCCAGGGCTCCCTCGTGCTCGGCACGCTCGGCGACGACCTTGCCACACAAACGGCGCTCATCAAGCTCGACGGCGTCAACAAAGAGTTCAACCCCGCCACGGCGCAGGACAATGCACTTAAGCTCGGCACCTCGACCGCGCGCTACAGCGAGCTCAACTTGGGCAACGCGTCGACCTCGGTCAGCCTCTGGCAGACAGCCGGCAGTAATTACGAGCGGGGACTCCTCGGCTTTGGCACGGTGGGCGGCAACCCGGTGCTCACGCTCGCCACCCAGAAGGGCGGCTCGGGGCTCAACCGCGACATACAGATAAAGGCGGGGAACGGCAGTGGGCT
>JBBUFU010000043.1:0-8030 GCA_038056365.1 Patescibacteria group bacterium | reverse complement strand
TAAGGCTATCGTCGGCTTTCGCGAAGAGGCTATTGAGGCCGAGGCGCCGCTTGGCGAGGCCACCGCCCCCGCCGCGGCCGAAAGCACTTCCGAAGCGATGAAGACCCGCATCGAGGACCTCGAGCTCTCAAGCCGCACCGTCTCCGCCCTCGAAAAGGCCAACATCCGCACGGTCGGCGGCCTCGCCCGCAAAAAGGAGCAGGACCTGCTCGAGATAGAGGGCCTTGGCCCCAAGGCCATCCAAGAAATCAAGCGCGCGCTCGGTGCGTTTGGTATCGTCCTAAAATAATGCAAAGCCAGTCTTAATTAAAATTGTATGCGCCACGGTAATGTAAATCGTAAATTCGGTCGGGAGAGGGGCCAACGCAAGGCCCTGCTTAAGTCGCTTGCCCGCTCGCTGGTGTTGCGCGGCAAAATCACGACCACTATCGCCAAAGCAAAAGAGATCCGCCCCTTTGTCGAAAAGATGGTGACCCGCGGCCGCACCGACACCGTCGCCAACCGCCGCCTTTTGGTCGCGGCCCTCGGCGACGAAACGACGGCAAAGAAGCTTGTTACCACCGCCAAAAACTATGAAGGGCGGGCGGGCGGGTACCTGCGCATCACCAAGATGGGCCCGCGCAAAGGCGACGCCGCACAAATGGCACTTATTGAATTTGTCTAAACTTATATGATTACCATCGACGCACAAGACAAGTCCCTCGGCCGCGTGGCGTCAGCCGCCGCTAAAGCCCTGCTCGGCAAGCACAACACCGACTTTACCAAGCATTTGGTGGCTAAGGTTGAGGTTAAGATTATTAATGCCGACAAAATCCGCGTCTCCGGCAACAAGGAGCGCGCCAAGGAGTACGTCCGCTACTCGGGGTACCCGGGCGGCCAAAAGATAGAGACGTTTACCCAGCTTACCGAGCGCCGCGGCAAAAAAGAGGCCGTCCGCCGCGCGGTCCTGCGGATGCTCCCCAAAAACAAGCTCCAGACTCCGCGCATTAAACTTTTAACAATAGAGGCATAACAAAAGAAACTTGTTTCTTTTAAATTAAAAAGATGGCTACCCCTAAAAAAGAAGAGAGATACATCGAGGCAGTCGGCCGCCGCAAGACGGCGACGGCGCGCGTGCGCCTGACGCCGGCCACGCGCATGAGCGTTATCGTCAACAACAAAGACTCCAACGTCTACTTTCCGACCGAGCCCCTGCGCGTTACCGCGCTGGAGTCGTTTCTTAAGGTTTCGGCGGCAACGCCGTTTATGGTTACGGCGGTGGTCCGCGGCGGTGGCATCGCCGGGCAGGCCGTCGCGGTGCGCCACGCCATTTCGCGCGCACTCATTGCCTACGACGTAACGATGCGCGGCGCGCTCAAAAAGGAAGGCTTTCTCAAGCGCGACCCGCGCGCCAAAGAGCGCCGCAAGCCGGGCTTGCTTAAGGCCCGCAAGCGCAAGCAGTGGTCCAAACGCTAGTTTCGTGCTATAAACTTCGGTAGAGTTCATCGGGGGAGGCTGTCATGCGCCAATGCGGTGAGTGCGGTCATTGGTACTACGGCTCGTACTGCAACCAGTGCGGGGCCGGCAGGCACCCGTTTGCCTGCGATGCCATCGCGTCCGTCAAATCCGCCGTCGTCAAGATTTTGACGCCGGCGTTTTTTTATGTAAAATACGTTCACGTATGGAGACTTCAGATGAAGAGTTTGTCTCCGAAGAGGAGACAGAAGAGGGGCCTGCACTCATAAAGCGGCTCCGCGAGAGGCTTAAGAAGGCCGTTGAGGAAAAGCAGGAGTATCTCGAGGGCTGGCAGCGCGCCCGGGCCGACTTTGCCAACTTTAAAAGGGAAGAGGCGGGCATCCATCAGGACAAAGAGGCCCGTTTGCGCGCCGACTTTGCCGAGGCCTTGCTCCCGGCGCTCGATGCCTTTGAGATGGCCTTTAAAACCAAGTGGTACGAGTCGGCAAGCCTCGAGTGGAAGGGCGGCGTCATGAGCATCTACCGCGAGCTGGTGCGCTCGCTCGACCGCTTTGGGGTCAAACTCTTTACGCCGCTCGGCGAGCCGTTTGACCCGGCAAGACACGAGGCCGTGCGCGAGGTGCCGGTCGAAGATAAAAAACAAGACCACACAGTTGTATCAGTCGAACGTTCTGGATATAGTGTAGGCGATACCATTATCAGACCGGCGCAGGTAACCGTCGGCAATCATCACCAATAAACATATGGGTAAAATTTTAGGTATAGACTTGGGCACGACCAACTCCGCCATGGCGGTGATGCGCGGCGGCGAGCCGCAGATATTGGAGAACTCCGAAGGCGCGCGCACCACGCCCTCGGTCGTGGCGACCAGTAAAACCGGCGAACGTCTGGTGGGCCTTATTGCGCGCCGACAAGGTGTCACCAACCCAAAAAATACGGTCTACCAGATTAAGCGCTTTATCGGGCACACGTTCGACGAGCCGCTGGTACAAAAGGACAAGGCGGCCGTGCCTTTCGAAATGCGCAAGTCGGCAAACGGAGGGCTTGAGGTGCAGATGGGGACAGAGTGGTTTAGGCCCGAAGAGGTGTCGGCTATGATACTCGGCAAGCTCAAGGCCGACGCGGAGAAACGGCTGGGCGAGCCTATAACCGAGGCGGTGATAACCGTGCCGGCCTACTTTAACGACGCTCAGCGCGCCGCTACACGCGACGCGGGCAAAATAGCGGGCCTCGACGTCAAGCGCATCATCAACGAGCCGACCGCGGCGGCGCTTGCCTACGGCTTTAACAAAAAGAAAGACGAAAAAGTGGTGGTCTTTGACTTCGGCGGCGGTACCTTTGACATTTCGGTGCTCGAGGTCGTGATGTCCGCCCAAGGCGGATCCGCCGTGGGCGGAGGCGAAGATGCTGGAAGCTCTATCGAGGTCCGCTCGACCGACGGCGACGCGCATCTCGGCGGCAAAGACATCGACCAAAAAATCATCGACTTTTTGGCGGTCGAGTTTCAAAAAGAGTCGGGGATAGACGTGCGCAACGACGCCCTGGCGCGCCAGCGGCTCGACGAGGGTGCGGAGAAGGCAAAAATAGAGCTCTCAACCGCGGTCGAGACCGAGGTTAACATTCCGTTTATCACTTCAGACAGCTCAGGTCCGCGCCATCTTCTTATAAAAATTTCGCGGGCGAAATTGGAAGAGCTGACGGCCGAGTTTATCGAACGCGCCATGGCTATCACCAAGCGCGCCATGGAGGCCTCGCCGTTTAAAATCGGCGACATCAACGAAGTCATTCTGGTCGGCGGCCAAACCCGCATGCCCGCCATGCAGGCCGCCGTAGAGAAATACTTCGGCAAAAAACCGAACATGAGTGTTAACCCCGACGAGGTTGTCGCTATCGGCGCCGCTATCCAGGGCGGTATCCTCGGTGGCGAGGTGCGCGACGTGCTCTTGCTTGACGTTATACCGCTCTCCCTCGGCATCGAGACCATGGGCGGCGTGGCGACCAAGCTTATCGAGCGCAACACCACCATCCCGACCAGCCGCTCGCAAACCTTTTCGACCGCGGCCGACAACCAAACCAGCGTCGAAATACATATCTCGCAGGGCGAGCGCGCGATGGCAAGCGACAACAAGTCCTTGGGGCGCTTTGTGCTCGACGGCATACCGCCGGCGCCGCGCGGGCTCCCACAAGTCGAGGTAACCTTCGATGTCGACGCCAACGGCATCCTCACGGTTAAAGCCAAAGACAAAGCGACCCAAAAAGAGCAGAGTATCCGCATCGAAGGCTCTTCGGGCCTTAGCGAGGCGGACATTGAGCGCATGCGCAAAGAGGCTTCAGTCCACGCGACGGACGACAAAAAGAAGGTAGAGTCGGCCGAGGTGCGCAATGTCGCCGACCAGGCCGTGTACGCCGCACGCAAGGCGCTTACCGACAACAAAGCCAAGATTCCGGTTGAGCTCGAGGCCTCGATAAACGAAAAGATAAAAGTAGTCGAAGAAAAGAAAGCGGGGGAGGATACCGCCGCGCTTAAAACCGCGACCGAGGAGTTGTCCAAAGAGCTCTCTAAAGTCTACGAAGCAATCTCGGCCCAAGGCCGATCCGCCTCGGGCGGACAAAACGAACCGCCACCCGCCGGCACGCAAACCGCGCCGAACGACAACCCCGAAAAGAAAGAGTAGAATAAATTTCTGGTGCTTAAAAAAAGACCTCAAAACGCAGAGGCCGTTATGGCGGCCTACTGGCGGCATACGTTGCGTTATAAGGGGCTGTTTGCCCTGGCCGTTTTTGGCATGGTTGCGCAACAGGCCGCCTACGTTATCTCCCCGCTCTATCTGCGGGACTTCTTCAACCTTATTTCTTCGTCGCCTGCGGTTTCGTACGCCGTCGCGGCCGCGCCGCTTGTTGTCTATGCACTTATACAACTCCTCGCGTGGGCGGCCGGCCGGATAGAAATGGCGTGCGGCCTGCGCATGATAATGAGAGTTGCAAACAACCTTATAGAAGAGGCTTTTAGCTTTTTAATGCGGCATTCGTACGGCTTTTTTACCTCGTCTTTTGCGGGGGCCCTGGTACAGCGAGTGCGCCGCTATAAAGACAGCTACGAGCGCCTCTACTACTCTCTGGAGACAAACCTCATACCCGGAGTGCTCTATATCTTCGGTATTACGGTGGTGCTGTTGTCGCGCAATCTTTTTATGGGGCTCGCGCTGTTTGTGTGGGTCGTCGTATTTATATCGGCGCAATGGTTGTTTATACGCTGGCAACAGCCGTTTAGGATAAAACGCGCCGAGGAGGACAGCAACGTAACGGCGGCTCTTGCCGATGCAATATCAAACCAAAACACGGTCGCCCTTTTTGCCCACAACAAAGAAGAGGAGGGGATTTTGGGCGGCGCGGTACAACAATACAGCGCGGCTCTGTGGCGTACGTGGAAAGGCGACCTTTTGCTGTACGGGGTGCAGGGCATCCTTTCTATCGTTATAAACGTCGGGCTTATGTGGATGGCGTTTATTTTTTACCGGCAGGGCACGCTTACCATCGGAGACCTTTTGCTGGTGCAGGTATATGTTTTTGGCCTGTTTAACCACGTGTGGGGGATAGGGCGCGAGTTCCGCGTCATTTACTCCCTGCTTGCCGACGCGGGGGAGATGGTGGCCATTTTGCAGACGCCGCACGAGGTTACGGACAAACCCGGCGCCAAGGCACTCACCGTTACCGGCGGTACCATTACTTTCGACCGCGTAGAGTTTTACTTTCAAAAAACTTCGCCGGTTTTGTCGAGGTTTAACCTTGCTATACCGGGCGGGCAAAAAATCGCCTTTGTCGGACCGTCTGGTGCGGGCAAAAGCACCATTACCAAACTGCTTTTGCGCCTCTACGATGTGCCCGAGGGGAGTATTAGCATCGACGGGCAAAATATTGCCGCGGTGACGCAGGACAGCCTGCGTGACGCTATCAGCTTTGTGCCGCAAGAGCCTATACTCTTTCATCGCACGCTCTTAGAGAACATCCGCTACGGCCGGCGCGGTGCGAGCGACGAAGAGGTTATAGAGGCCGCGCGCAAAGCCCACTGCCATGAGTTTATCGAGCGCCTGCCGCTTAAGTACGGCACCTTCGTCGGTGAGCGCGGCATCAAACTCTCGGGCGGCGAGCGCCAACGCGTGGCTATTGCCCGCGCGATACTCAAAGACTCGCCCATACTCGTGCTCGACGAGGCGACCTCAAGCCTCGACTCGGAGTCGGAGATGCTGATACAAGACGCGCTCGCGACCCTGATGCAAAACAAAACCGTGCTCGTTATCGCGCACCGGCTTAGTACCATCATGAAAATGGACCGGATAGTCGTGCTCGAAGGGGGCGCGGTGGTAGCCGACGGCACCCATGAAGAACTGCTGAAGCAAGAGGGCCTTTATCACAAACTGTGGAGCATCCAGGCCGGCGGCTTTATCGGCGCGCCTGATGAGCCGGACACCGGAGAGCCGGCAGACAACGCCGAAGCTACCGCTGAGCTTGCCCCGGCAGATGAAGAGAAGTAGAATGAGCTTACGATGGCTCAAAAACGCGACTATTACGAAACCCTCGGAGTCGGCAAAACCGCAACTAAAGATGAAATAAAGAAGGCATTCCACAAGCTAGCCCACAAGTACCATCCCGACAAAAAAGAAGGGGATGCGGACAAGTTTAAAGAGCTGAGTGAGGCGTATAGCATACTCAGCGACGACAAAAAGCGCGCCGAGTACGACAGCTACGGCCGCGTCTTCGGTGGAGGCACGGGAGGGAACACGGGCGGAGGCTTCTCCGGTCAAGGAGGTTTTAATATGGATGACTTTGCCTCGGCCTTTCAAGGCTTTTCCGCCCAGGGCGGACCAGCCTCGGGCTGGGACATGGGGGACATCTTTAGCGACTTTTTTGCCGGGCAAGCCACGGGGGCGCGCCAAAAGCGCGGCCGCGACATCTCGATAGACCTCGAAATCAGTTTTAAAGAGTCGGTCTTCGGGACCAAGCGCACGGTGCTCTTGGCCAAGACAAGCGTCTGCGACGCCTGCCAGGGCTCGGGCGCGGTCATGGGTACCGAGATGCTATCCTGTTCCCCCTGCGGCGGGCAGGGCAAGGTGCACGAAACGTCAAACTCCTTCTTTGGCTCTATCACCATGGTCCAGCCGTGCCGCCATTGCCGCGGAGCGGGCAAGATACCGAAAGAAAAGTGCCCCACCTGCCGCGGCGACGGCGTGTACAAAAAGCAGGAGGAGATAGAGGTGGTGGTCCCCGCGGGCATCGAGGGCGGCGAAATGATACGTCTCTCGGGCGCGGGCGAGGCGGTCTCGGGCGGACAGTCCGGCGACCTCTACGTCAAAATACATGTAGCGCAGGACCCGCGCTTTAAAAAAGAAGGGCTCAACCTGCTGACCGAACTGTCGGTCAAACTCTCCGACGCGCTCCTTGGCACCAGTTACAAAATCCAAACGCTCGAGGGCGAGGAAACGATAGACATCCCGGCGGGCCTGACACACGGCGAACTCATTAAGGTTAAGGGCAAAGGAGTGCCCTCGCGCGGCAAGCGCGGCGACCTGTTGGTCAAGGTCAAAATTACTCTACCGTCAAAACTCTCTCGCAGTGCGCGGGCATTGGTAGAGAAGCTCAAAGAAGAGGGCATATAGGGCTTTTTTCTGTTATAGTAGGCCTCATATGGCAGAGGGTAAAAAGCGGCTTTTGACGGGCCTGCAGCCGAGCGGGCAGTTGCATATCGGCAACTATTTGGGGGCTCTTAAGCCCTTTGCCGACACGGCGCCCGAGTACGATGCGATGCTGATGATAGCCGACTATCACGCGCTCACCAGCCTCAAAAACCCGACCCAACTGCGCGAAAATATTATCGACGTCGTGGCCGACTACGTGGCGGCGGGCATCAACCCGGCCGATGTAGTGATTTTTAAACAATCCGACGTGATGCAACACACCGAGCTGGCGTGGATATTTGAGTGCCTGGTCACCGTGCCGTTCCTCAGCCAGGCGCATGCCTATAAAGACAAGGTGGCTAAAGGGCTCGAGGCCAACGCCGGGCTGTTTAACTATCCGATGCTTATGGCGGCGGATATTTTGCTGTACGACAGCGAGTTTGTGCCGGTAGGCGAGGACCAGCGCCAGCACATCGAGTACAGCCGCGAGGCGGCCAACAAATTTAACGTCGCGTACGGGCAGACCTTTGCCGAGCCTAAAGAGCTGATTATGAGCCATGTCGGGCAAGTGCCCGGCACCGACGGCAAAAAAATGAGCAAGAGCTACGGCAACACCATACCGCTCTTTGGCACCGACGACGTCATCCGCACCGCGGTAATGTCTATCAAGACCGATTCAACGGCTGTGGGCGCACCACTTAACCCGGAGACTGATATTACTTTTGCCTTGCACAAGCACTTTAGCCCGAACATCAAAGAGCTCGAACAGCGCTACCGCGAGGGGACTATCGGGTATAAAAAGTCAAAAGAGATTTTGGCCGAGAATATTATTGCGACTATTTCTCCAATGCGCGAAAAGCGCGCGGCCCTGAGCCGCGAGGCGGTCATACAAATCCTCAAAGA
>JBBUFU010000042.1:0-4700 GCA_038056365.1 Patescibacteria group bacterium | reverse complement strand
AGCCGTCGCACCGGCATCTATCGTAAAGGCAAACTCGGTGGGAGAAGAGGTAGAGACCGAGCCTCCCGCGGGACCCGAGGTGATGGTGATTGCCGGCGGCGTGTTGTCGAAGGTAACCGCGCTGTGGTCATCGGTTGCGATAACGGCGACGCTATTGTCGCCGGTGAGGCTCAGCGCCGTGATACTAAAGGTTACCGAACCGCTGTCGGCAACAAGGGCAGTCGTCGAGGCGGTAAAGCTGTTGGGGTTTGTGGATGACGCCACCGTTGCATCACGCCCCGCGATGGTCACGGCGGGCGTTTGCACAGCTACATCGGAGGTGAACGAAAGGGTTATAACATCGTCGGCTTTGGCGAGCGTCGAGGAAGCGCTATTGCTTGAGACAATGGAGACCGCGGAGATGACGGGCGGCGCGCCGACTGTGTCATACCCCACAAAATAAGGAGCGCCGGCGGCATTGCCGAGCAACTTTACCGTCGTGTTCGAAGTAGTGACACCGGAGGCGTTTACCGGCACCAGGGCGGCGTCGAGACTGCCGTTGGTACAGCCTGAGAGTACCGGATAGCCGCTCCCGGAGTAGCCAAAAACCGACGAACCGGAGCCGGGCAACCAGGTAAAGCGGGTCAAGACGGGAACTTGTGCATCGTCGCGGGTGTTACTGCGCGGAATGCCGGAATAGTTGGTGGCGAGATACATTGAGGCGTTCTCGCCCGTACCGCCGCAGTTGAGTATAAGCGCGAGGTTCGCAAAAGTGCTGGCGACATCCTGACCGCAGTTGCCGAAGTTGGCGGCATTACAACCCTCGACCGCTATATATAACTCAAACGACTTTAGCGTGCCCGAAAACACATCGGGGAGATCCATAGTGTAGGAATAGGCGCCGCCACCGCCGCCGTCATACCGGGCAAGGGTCGAGGAACCGGTCTGTGAGCCTATAATGGCCGCTTGTGCCGTAGCCGAAAAAAGGAGAAAGCCCCAGAGCACCCCCGCCGCAAGGTAACCCTTTTGCATATACGCACGATACAAGCTTTTTCGAATTACCGCAAGTACCAAAAACCCCATGAGATGGCGGATTCGCCTATCTCACGGGGTTTTAAAATCAGGAGAGAGTCGGGCGATTACGGGCAGGTAATGGTGGTGGCCGCCGAGGCAGTACCCGGGTTGTTGCCGCCCCTGCTGTCGGAGCAGAAGTACTTGCCGGTGTTGAGTAGGCCGTAGATGGCGTACGCCGTCGCGTTCGGGACAATGAGAGAGCCGGTGGTGCCGTTGGTCGCGATAACAAAGGTAATCGCGCCGCCGTTGGTAGAAGCGTCAGCCATGAGGAGATTCAAAGGTTGGCCGGCCCCCGAAGCCGCCGTGGTCAGGCTACCAGCCGTGCCGGCGCTGTTGGTGGTGGCGCTCCAGAGGTCCTGATGGACGGCGCCGGAGAGGTCGCTCTCGAGCTGGACGCGAACCTGGTTGACGTTCGAGACGATGCGGGTGTCTTTGCCCTTGGTGCGGGCGCTGTTAAGAGAAACAAGCACGATCGAGGCCAAAATGCCGATGATGGCGATGACGACGAGGAGCTCGATGAGGGTGAAGCCCCGGCTGATAACTTTCTTCATAAATTATAGACGCTAATGATAGCTAATTAATAAAATGGTTAATCGAAACGGCGCCAGACGACTGTTTTCGCAGGCCTACCTATTATACCCCCGCATTCCCCCTCTTAGGAAACACTGTGGATAGCTGTGTTTTAGAGATTGCTGGCGGTATTGTAGATAGGCAGGAGCACGGCCGCGAGGAGAAAGCCGACGCCGAGCGCCAGCCCGACGATGAGTATCGGCTCGATAAGAGAGACCAGGGTGTCAACCTCGGCGTTGACCTCGCGGTTATAAAAGTGCGCTAGGCGCTCGAGAATGTTGCCCATTTGCCCCGTCTCTTCTCCTATCTGTATCATTTGGATGAATATAGCCGGGATCTCGTCCTGGTGGGAGCCCAGCGTTTGGGAGAGCGGCTGGCCGGCCTTGACCGCCTCTATCGCCTCGCGGAGAATCTTTTCGTAGACGTCGTTCTCGACCACGTTGGCGGTTATCTCAAGCGCCCGTACCGCCGAAATGCCGGAGGAGAGCATCACGTGCATGTTGTCGGCAATGCGCGAGAGGTAGAGCTTGCGGTACAGCCCGCCGATGTAGGGTATCCCGAGCTGGCTGCGGGCAAAGGCAAGCTTGCCGGCCGGCGTTTGCACGTAGCGGTAGACAAACCAACCCAAGGCTATAAGCGCGATAAGGAGAAATACGCCGTAGTCGACCAAAAAGGTAGAGAGGTTGAGAATGATCTGCGTATAGATAGGCAGGGCCTGGCCCGAGTCGGCAAGGATGGCGCCTATTTTTGGGATGACGACCGTGAGCATCAGCGTCATCACCGCGACAAAGGTCGCCAGAATAAACGCCGGGTAAATGAGCGCGTTTTTGGCCTTTGAGGTGAGCTCGTAGGTGCGGTCTATGTAGTCGGCAAGGTAGAGAAAGGTTTGGTCGAGCTTGCCGGACTCCTCGCCCGAGCGCACCATGTTGACGTAAAAGTCGGAGAACACCTTGGGATGTCTGCCGAGCGACTTCGATATCGAATTGCCTCCCTGCAGGTCGTCGCTGACCTCGGCCAGCACCTGCCGCAAAAACGGCTTTTCTTGCTGTTCGGCGAGGAGTCTGAAGACCCGCAGGGCCGACACCTGCGCCTCGAACAGGGTTGCGATTTGGCGCGACAACAGCACAAGGTCGCGGGACTTAACGCTGTTGAAGAACGTGACCGTCTTCATTTGGGCCAAGAGCCCGCCGCCGCCGCTTTGGCTAAAGGCGGTTATGGTGAGCCCGCGCCGCTGGAGCGCCACGATGGCCGCGTCCTGCGAGACGGCGTTGACTATGCCGCTTGCCGCTTTGCCCTGAGTGTCGAGTGCTTCGTACTTAAATTCCATATATTATAGCAACCGCTCGAGGGTTTTAGGATTGAGCGAACGGGAGTAGGCGTTTTCGAGCGTGATTTCGCCCGTCCGCACCAGCTCGGCCAAACTGCGGTCCATGTCTATCATGCCCTCTTCGGCGCCGGTCTCGATGAGGGTTTGGATTTCGTGGGTGCGCTTTTCGCGGATAAGATTTTGTACTGCGGACGTCGCGACCAACAGCTCGTACGCGGGGATAAGGCCGCCGGAGATGCGCGGCACCAAGCGCTGGGAGAAGATCCCCGCGAGCGAGGCGGAGAGCTGGATGCGTATCTGGCCCTGCTGTTCGGGCGGGAAGCTGTCAATGATGCGGTCGATGGTTTGCGCGGCGTTGTTGGTGTGGAGGGTGGAAAACACGAGGTGCCCGGTCTCGGCGGCGGTCACCGCGGTGGCGATGGTCTCGGGCGTGCGCATCTCGCCTATCATCAGCACGTCGACGTCCTGGCGAAAGACCGACTCGAGCGCTTGGGGAAAGTCGGCCGTGTCGACGCGCACCTCGCGCTGTTCGATGAGCGAGCGCTTGTTATCAAACAAATATTCGATGGGGTCCTCGATAGTGATAATGTGCTCGGTGCGCTCCTGATTTATCTTCTCGATCAGCGCCGCCAGCGTGGTCGTCTTGCCCTGCCCCACCGGCCCCACCACCAGAAAAAATCCCTGCTCGCGCGCGGCAAAGCCCTCGAGCGCCGGCGGCAGGTTAAGCTCCGCGATAGAGCGGATGGCGCGCGGGATAAGGCGCAAGGCGATGCCGATGCGCCCGCGCTCAAAGTACGCGTTGCCTCTAAACCGGGCCGCTGCGCCGTACGCGTAGCTAAAATCGACCTCCTGCGTTTTTAAAAACGCTTCTTGGCGCCCGGGCAGGAGCATTTCGGTCAGGAATCCGAGCAAATCGTCGCGCACCAGCACCGCCTCGGACACCAGGCTCGTGAGCGTGCCGCTCACGCGTATGACCGGCGAGACGCCCTCGCCCAGGTGGAGGTCCGAACCGCCCTGGGCGATGAGCTGGTCGACAAGGCCGGCGAGTTTTTGTTTGTAATCCATACTTTTATATTTAAATTTTCAAATGTTTAAATATTTAAATCTAAACACTGAGCTCTTTACCCGTCACCTTTTGCGCTTCGGCCACGGCGGCCGCCTCGTCGATGTCGCCGGCCTCGATGCGCTCCGGCGCGGGCGCCTCAATCGGCTTCTGGTCAGCCTCGGGGAGCTCAAACTCGCCGCCGAGCGTGTTGACCTCTTCGAACGGAATCTCGCCGCGGGCTGATTTCATGATAGCATCCTCCTTCATCGTAAACATCCCCTGCCGCCGCACGATGCCAAACAGTACATCCTCGGGCTTACGCTCGAGTATGCCGTGTTCCAACTCCGGCGTCATGCTAAAAACCTCAAAGCAGGCGATGCGGCCCATGGTCCCCGCCGGACACTCGGGCGTTATCTCCAGGCGGTACACCTCGTCAAGCGGCGGCACTTCCTTTTTATATTCCTCGGGCAGGTCGTCAAACTGGCTTTTCATCATCACCTGCATACTGCCCTCTATGACGACGCGCTTGCCGCCGCCCGGACACAGCGTGCGCACCAAGCGCTGAGCGATGCCGAGGATGAGGACCGGCGGTATCAGGTACGGCTCGACGCCCATGTCGAGGAGGCGCGGCACGATGCCGATGGCATTGATGGTGTGGATGGTCGAGAGCACCAGGTGGCCGGTCAGCGCCGCCTGCACCGCAAG
>JBBUFU010000041.1:0-5725 GCA_038056365.1 Patescibacteria group bacterium | reverse complement strand
TACGGGCCGCGTTAAGGTCGGCCTTGGCCGTGGTCAGTGCGCCCGCGTTGGCGGCGGTTATAGCCGCGACAGCCTGCACCTTGGCGTTGGCTACGGCGGTATTGTAGCCGGCAAGTTGCGCGTTGGCGGCGATAGTCGAGGATGCCGACAAGGTCGAGCTGGCGATGCGGGCCGAGAGGACCGCCGAGAGCGAACCCATAAAGTCCGCGAGGTTGTTGAGGCGCGTCGCCTGCTTAACGATGGTCGCCGCAGTCGTCGAGGCATGCGCTATAGCCTTAGTAGAGGTAGAGGTTGCATGTTCTTTTTTACCCTCGTTTTCTTTACCTTCGTTGCCGCCCTTGCGGTTTTGGTCGCCGTCGCGGTTGGCCACATTGGCATTTACCGAGGCGTTGACCTGACCCTTCCCGAGCCAAGCGCCCAAGTTAAGGCCGGCGTTGGTGTGGGCCGAGGCCGCCATCGGCAAGAGCATAATAGCGACCGCCGAAGCCGCGAGAGCTTTTTTGGTTATAAGGTTCATAGATGTTGATGTTTAGAGATTAGTAATTGCACCGGGTGGGTGCAGAGGAGGTGACGCTTTCATCCGGGAAATCTTTCAGACCCCGCAACAGCCGTTCAGGTAAGCTTCATAAACGGGCGGTTATAGTTTGCGGCGATGAGTCAAAGTAGCAATAACGCCGCCCTTGCCAGTGTAGTGGTGCTTGTGGTCTTTGCGCTCACAGTGGCGTGGTATATAAACACCCGTCCCCTCCCCGCCCAATCGTCAGAAGGAACCCCCTCGTCGACCCCCCAAGAGGGCCAACTCCAGGGCACCGTGCGCTAGCGCCCGGAGTAAAAATTATATATAGTACCGGCAGATTGCCCGACAACTGAGTCGGGTTTGTTGTTTCAAATCAGGAGTAAAGAGCATGGCTCGCCCAAAACACCTTATCGTTGACCTGCGTTCACAGCTGACGAACAACATCCAACGTGCGGCGCGGGAGGAAGGATTTCGCACCGCAACGCTCGAACCCGAAAAAGCGCGGCGGTGGATCGATGCCGGCAACGACGTCGAGAGCATCATTCTCTCCGGCGGAGACTTCAGTGTCACCGACGCGGGAGCACCTCAGCCGCCGGATAACGTATGGACCGCACGCCGCCCCGACGGACGGCCGGTTCCGATATTGGCCATCTGCTACGGCCATCAGTTGTTTGCCCACAAATTCGGCGGACTGATCGGACGGGCTCCGGAGCACTCGACCGACGTGTGCATCGAGCTCGTAGAGCCGGAGTCCCTGTTGTTTATGGGCACGTCGCCCGAACAGCGCGTGGTGATGAACCACGGCGACTCCGTCGTGCGTCTGCCGCAAGGCTTTCGCGAATTAGCGCGTAGCCGCGACGGCGGAATCAACGCGGCGATGGCCGATGAGACGGGTCGGTACTGGAGCGTACAATTCCATCCCGAAGCTACGCAGACAGAGTTCGGCAAGATGATCTTGCACAACTTCTTCTCGCGTATCTGCGGCAGTACACCCGACTGGTCTCCGTCGACCATCATCGACACTATCCGCGGAGAGGTGCTCGAGGCGGCGGCCGGAGGCAATGTGCACAAGGGCTTTAGCGGCGGAGTCGATTCGACGACGCTTGCCGCTATCCTCGCTCCGGTTTTCGGCGACCGCTTACTGGGGCTCACCGTCGACGCAGACCACCTGCGCGAGAACGAACTCGCGGAGGTCGCACTGCATGCCGAGGCTGCGGGACTTAGGCATGAGGTTATTGACGCCTCAAACCGCGTCGAGCGATTTGCCGGCGTGATCGACGCGCAGAAGAAGCGCAAGCTCTTCCAGCGGGCGGTCTATGTGCCCTACCAACGCCTGCGCGGGCAGGAGCACCACTCACGGCTCTATCTGCAAGGCAGTCTTGCCCCCGACCTCATCGAGTCCGGTGAGACGGGCGGGGCGCTCATCAAAAGCCACCACAACGTGGGGCTCAAGATGGGTGTGCCGCAGCTGCATCCGTTGCGCGACCTCTTCAAGTACGAGGTGCGCGCACTGGCACGCCAGCTTGGGTTACCCGAAAGTGTCTGGGCCCGCCAACCTTTCCCCGGCCCGGGCCTCTTCATCCGCATCATCGGAACGCCGGTCACGCACGAACTCTTGGCATGTGTCCGGTGGGCCGATGCCCGCGTACGGGAGGTACTGCAACAGGACCCCGCGTTGTGGGAGCATATCTCGCAGCTCGTGGTTGCCTATAGTGGCCTTAATACCGTCGGCCAAAAAGGCGACGGTCGTGTGTACACCGGCTCAATCATGGTCCGGGCCGTCCACACACTTGATTTCATGACGGCGGAGGGTATCGAGTTCGATATCCCCGTGCAACGTGCAATCAAGAAGGCCATGACGCTCCATCCCGAACACTCGCGCCAGATAGTGCACACGATGTTTGTCCCGACAGACAAACCGCCGGGCACGACCGAGTTCGAGTGACAACCGACCCTCCCCTTGCGGGGAGGTTTTTTCTTTTTCTACAAATCGGGCTCGACGAGGCCGAGGCGTATCAAGCGCGAGTTTATCGCGCCGTGCTGGCGGCCAAACTCTTTGACCAGGGTCGAAACTTTGGCGTTGGTGCGAAAAAGCCCAGTGAGCCGCGCGTCGTCGTCCTGCGACCACGCCTTGTAGGCGTTGGGATGTTTTTGCCGCATCTTTTCGAGCCGGCTCAGGCCTTCGCCCGCCGCTTTTTCTTTTTTTACCTCCTCGGGCTCTTTGCCGCCGATAGCGGTAAGAAAGTTTTTTTGCAGGGCGGCGTGCTCGCCCTCGGGCATATTGGCAAACGCATTTTTGGCGGCGAGCGACGATGACTTAAATTGCGCGTCGCGCTCTAAAATGGCGGGATGCACCTCGAGCGCGCGGGCGTTAAACCCGCTGAGGTACAGGCCCCGGAGCGTCCGCACGCGCGACAGTGCGACATACCCCTGGCCGTACTCAAACGCCGCCGAAAGGTCCATCAGCGCCGCGTCCAAACTCATCCCCTGACTCTTGTGTACCGTAATAGCCCACGCCAGACGCAAAGGCACTTGGGTAACTTTGGCGAGCGTGCGGGCGCGGTCGTCGATGCGCCACTCTTCGGGCGACGCTTCGATGAGGCCGCCGCGCGTCTTGACCAGCGGGAAACCGCTTGGACTGTAACCGGTAACCGTGCCGAGCGTGCCGAGCGTGCCGTTGACATATCCGTGCTCAAAATTGTTGCGGGTAAACATCACCGCCGCGCCTTCCTTTAAAACAAGCTTATCGGGCGACAAACAGCCGCGCTTGAGCGACTCGACTAATGTTTTGTTGCCCTGCGTCTGCATCGTATATACGCGCGCGGGTGCCGCGATGGTTGCCAGCGCCTCGTCGTTAATACGGTCGACGTCGGCGTTGTGCGGGTAGAGCTTGGTGACCAGCGCCCCCGGGGGCTTTTGCGCGCGGGCTTGCAACATCTCGTAATGCACGGGCTCGAGTTCGCCTTGCCGCAGAGCGCCAAGCAAGTTTAAAAAGTCGCCGTCTTCCTGCCGGTGCTGTTCGTTTAGGTAGCAGTAAACGGGGTTTGCGTCCTCCCACGCGGGCGACTCAAATGCAAATTTTGACTCTTCGTTTTTGGAAACAGGAGGCAACTGAAAAAAGTCCCCGACAAAAATAACCTGCAGACCGCCGAAGGGCCTTTGGTCCCCGCGCACCGTACGCACGGCGCGGTCGACCAGGGTCAGCAGATGCGCGTCGAGCATCGACACCTCGTCGATAACCAGCACCTTGGCGGCGCGCACGCGGCGCACGAGCGGCTCGCGCTCGAGCAGAGCCTCGAGGTCCCACTCGCTTAGGTCGCGCTTGATGCCGATGCCGCTCCAGGCGTGTATCGTCATCCCGCCGACGTGCGTGGCGGCGATGCCGGTCGACGCGGTGATAGCCGGCTCGACGCCCCGCTCGCGCAACCATGCAATGTAGCGGTTAATCGTGTAGGTCTTGCCGCTCCCCGGCTCGCCGGTCAAGAATGCGTTCGCGCCGCTTTTTAATATCGAGAGGGCTTCGTCTTGAGTCATGGTTTTTAGAAAATTTTATCAAGTCCCTTTCGCAGGAGTTGGGGTCGTGTTTATCTCTCCGGAGAAAGGGAGCTTGTAAAATTTTCTCTTGTTTACTACTCGCCGTAGCTGGCGTCTTCGCCCTCGAGCCGCACGACCTCTTCTTGCTGCGCGCCGAGCTTGGGTATCACGCACAGCACTTTGCCCGCGATTTTAAAGTCTTCGTGCAAAATAATCGGTTTGTACTTCGGGTCTTTGGACTCCGGGTGCAAAATAGTGTAGCCGTCTTTGCGCTCGAGCCGCTTGACCGTGACCATGTCGCCGACTATCGCCGCTACGCGGTCGCCGTTGTCGGCATGGTCGGTAAAGCGCACCAGCACGTAGTCGCCCGAGTGGATGCCGGCGTCGGCCATACTCTCGCCCACCGCGCGCACCGCCACAATACCGCCGTTTTCCTCATCCACAATTTTTTTATCTACCTGCAAAAACTCGTCATGCTCTTCCTGCGCAAATTGCGACAGGTCGTCGCAACCGACGTTGGCCACCACCGGCACGTTGACCGTGCCCCAGCCGCCGTCGACGTTGCGCAACTCGATGTTGCGCCACGCAAACTTGCGCCGCACGATGTAGCCCTTTTGCTCCAGGCACTCGACATACTGCGCGACCGTGCGCACCGACTTAAAGCCCAGGTTTTTGCGCAACTCGTCGAGCGTGGGCGGCTCGCCCTTGGCCTCGAGGTACAGCCGGATGTTGTCGAGCACGCGCTTTTGTTTGTAGGTCAGCGGTGATTGCATGTGTATACATTAGCACACTTTTGACCCTGCAATACACTCGATACACTTATTCTGTGGATAACAAAAACCCCTTATTTAACAAGGGGCTTTTGCCTAACGCTAGTGGTGGTGGCTATGCTCGGGGTGCCCGGAGTGGGTCGAAAACAGGTCCCCTACCTTGAGTTTGGCGACCACAAAAAGATAGATAAGCTCAAGTATGCCGAGCGTGTTGACGAACAGAATGATAAGAAACCACCAGTACTGCCCGCGGCGCGCCGCGTGCCACAGGGCGAGCCCCTTCCAAAACACAGACCACAGTATCGCCAAAACAATAAACGGCGCGGCAATGACGAGCGCCCACAGCACCCACTCGTTTCCGCCCCAGCCCGCGCTCATCATGCCCCACTGCCCGTCGCCGCCGCCCCAATTGCCCCAGTTGTTGTACATCATATTTATATTGTACTGCGGTTAATCGCGGCGCTCGACCACAATGGTGCATTTGGTCACCAGCGCGGCAATGGCGCCCACGGCGGCAAGTGCGGGGGCGATAATAGCGCCCACGGCGCCGATAGTAAGCGGAAACTCGATAAATACCTGGCCGTCCTCGCGCTTGATGACTATCCGGCGTGCGTTGCCCTCGGCTATCAACTTTTTGACCGTTGCGATAAGGTCGTCGGCGTTGACGCTAAATTCTTCGGTGTGCATATATTTATTTTATCTTACCGTATCCCTGTGTCGCAACTAATCGACACTTGCGTATAGCCGGCGGGGCCGACGGTTGCCGTTGCGTCGGCACAGCGCGGCAGTGACATACCCGAGCTGCCGGCATGTACTACGTACTCCCCCGGCGGCAAAGAAATTTGAAAAGCGCCCCGCGCGTCGCTCTGTACGGTTGCTATCGTGCGGCCCGGGTCGGACTTGC
>JBBUFU010000040.1:0-1158 GCA_038056365.1 Patescibacteria group bacterium | reverse complement strand
GATTTGGTCTACTGGAGTCATAGTTAAGCTTGTAATTTAACGAATATAAAACGCGTCTCGCCTCTGGGCACCAATTCCTCTCTCCGGCGGCTGGATTCCCTCCTCCGTTGAAACTTCGGGCGGGCAGGCGAACCAGCGACCCGCTGGTTTAAAAAATTCCAGAGCTCCGGTGGGAGGATTCGAACCTCCAACCTTCTCCTTAACAGGGAGCCGCTCTACCATTGAGCTACACCGGAGCTCTGGAGTTTTTGACAGCCGCTGAAAGCAAAGACTTTTGCTTTCAGCCTCTAGGCCGCTAAGCTACGCCGGAATGTGCCAGTCCATTCTACAGGAAGAATGCAGGATTGCAAACCCCGTTAGATAACGCTTTGTGGTCTAACGGGGCAAGCAAAAACTCCCCGGCAGACCGCCGGGGAGTTTTTTGATCCGTTTCTGGTTACGGTAGGGTCATGAAGGACTGCTGGGAGGATGTTGCGGTGTTCGCGGCGGCGTCCTTGGACTCAACCGCGTAATAGTGGGTGGTGCTGGCCGTAAGGCCGGTGAGCGACAGGCTGTGGCTGGTGACCAGCGCCGAGTTAGACACCGTAGAGGCACTGGCAAGATTCAAGGGCGTTGACGTGCCGTAGTAGACTTTTGAGTTCGCCGCCTCGTTGGTTGTCCAGCCGATAATTGCCGAGGTGCTCGCGATATTAGATGCGCTAACGCCGGTGATGACCGGAGCTGTGGTATCCGCTGGCGGCGGCGCAGGCGGCGTGGTCGTCCCTGTCCCACCGGGGAGTTTCTTGGCAATGCCCGACGGCAGTACCTGGCATTCCGGCACGAGCGGCCGCACTCCGCCCATCTTTCTAAGCCAACCCGGAGCGATTAAATGGCCGGGCGGAGTGATAGTGCAGATCGCGCGTCTACCGCGGCTGTCAGAATCTTCGTCTTCGTCCTCATCATCGTCCTCATCCTCGAAGGCAATTGGGTGTTCTTTGAGGAGCTCCTTTAGCTTCTCGCGGGTCTTCGGGCCCACGATTCCCAACTGCTCAATGCCGTGCCGCGCCTGGAAGCGGCGGACGGCAGACGAGGTGAGCGCACCAAAGTAGCCGGTGATGAGCCCTTCGGGGTAAATATCGGAGTCGGAGGCGAGGAGTGTTTGCAGGATCTCAACCTGCT
>JBBUFU010000039.1:0-5806 GCA_038056365.1 Patescibacteria group bacterium | reverse complement strand
CTGGACGCCGGAGTTTAAGCAGACGCTGACCGACAACATCAAGCGCGTCGTCGAGTTGGAGAAAAAGTATGCCGACGACGCATTGCCGCGCGGCATCGTCGGGATGGTGCCCGCGACGGTCAAGCAGTACGTCGAGCACATCGCCGACCGCCGGCTTGAGCGCATCGGGCTGGAGCGCCAGTATCACAAAGACAACCCCTTCCCCTGGATGAGCGAGATCATGGACATGCCGAAAGAGAAAAACTTCTTCGAAACCCGCGTCACCGAGTACAAAACCGGCGAGCTCGACTGGTAGGAAAGAAAAATACGACCCCGATTGGAGTCGCAGTATATTACGCATTGCCAGATAGGGCTCTCTTCGCAGACCGGTGCTCAATTAACAGGGCGAAAAGTATGATAGCAACTGCAATTAAAAAAGCAGTTGCGGCTATGACGCTATCCAAGGATACGCCAAGTTTTGGAGCGAGGGATTTTGCGAACAAGAGCACATGTCCGCCTGTCGCGACATCGATGCCAGATCCCGCGACCCAGAGCACGACGGCCAAAAACACGGTCGCCGTCACGCCCCACAGGAACGTGTTAAGGCCCGAATGACTATAGCCTGCTGACATAACATTCTCCTCTCCCGAGAGCTACTGACAAGGACTATATCATCACAGAAGGCTTTCTACCAATCGTTATTTAAGACTCTTTTCAACACTGTAGTCCCCCACTTTGGTTCGCAAAATGTGGAGGGCGAGCGCGGGGACGCCTAATTCCTGCCCGAGGCCGTGGGCTATCGAGCGTGCGTAGGTGCCGCTGGTGCAGTCAATTTTAATCGTGGCCGCCTTAAACTCGCGGGTGCCGTCGCTCTTTAAATGGCGCTTCCAGGTGCGGACAATTTCCTCCTGCCTAAAGTCGCCGTTGACCTTACCGACACTGGTCTCGATGTACTCGAGCAAAAGCGGCTCTTTGACCTTATATATGCCCTCAATCGTGATGTCGTGGATAGTCACCGAGCGGCTCGGCAGAACCAGGGCGCTCAGGGCATTATTGCGCGCCCACTCAAACAACGACTTTCCCTCGACCGTTTTGCTGGAGAACGGCGGGTACTGCTGCTGCACCTTGCCCCGAAACTCGTTGAGCGCTTTTTGTATCGCAATGCGCCGCACCGCCGAGGCGTCGCCGGTCTCCATGACGCGCCCGAGTACGTCGTACGTGTCGGTCGAAAAGCCTAAAAGGACGTCGAGCACATACTCTTTGCCGAGGTCGAGATACGTCTCGCGCCGCTTGTTGGCCGCGCCCACTAGGCACAGCATCACGCCCTCGGCCACCGGGTCGAGCCGCCCGGCGTACGACAGTACCTCGTGCTCGTACTGGCGGTGTTTGTGCCGCAGGCGCTCAAGGCACTCCCGCGGGGTTTCGCCGAGCTGTTTGTAAAGGTTGAGTACCCCGCCCGAACGGCTGAACCCGTTCAGTCGGGCGGGCGCCCCGGCGGTAGAACGCGTGCGGATGACGGGGTCTTTTTTGTCAGGTTTTTCCATGTTTAGAATCCCATCCATTTCTGTTAGAATACCAATAATCACGCGTATGTCCAAAAGTGAAAAACTCACGACCCAAAAACTTCCGACCGAAAGCTATAAAGGCGTGCGCGACTTCTATCCCCCCGAGCAGGCGCAGCTCAACTACCTCTTTACAACCATGCGGATGGTCGCCGAGCGCGCGGGCTATGTCGACTACGGCGCGTCGGTCTTAGAGCCCGCCGAATTGTACAAAAGCAAAAATGCGGAGAATGAAGAAATCATCAAAGAGCAGACCTACACCTTTGTGGACCGCGGCGGCCGCGAGGTAACCCTGCGTCCCGAGATGACGCCGACGGTGGCGCGCATGGTCGCGGCAAAGCGCCGCGAGTTCGGCTACCCCCTGCGCCTCTACTGCATACCGAACTTCTTCCGCTACGAGCGCCCCCAGCGCGGCCGCCTGCGCGAGTTTTGGCAGCTCAACGTCGACCTCTTCGGGTCGCGCTCCCCCGCCGCCGACGCCGAGGTTATCGGCATCGCCTACGGCGTTATGCGCGCGCTCGGCGGCAGTGAAAATGATTTTGTCATCAAGGTCGGCAGCCGCCCCGCAATGAACCAGGTTGCCGAGCGCGCGGGCCTGTCGCCCGAGGCGACAAAAAAATTCTTCGCTCTGCTCGACCGGCGCGCTAAAATATCCGCCGTTGAGTTTGAGCAAGGCCTCCGCGAGCTCGGCGTCCCGCTGTCGGCCGTTTCTGCCGAGGAGGTCCCCGCGGACGTCGCACAAATGCTGGCGGACTTTCGCACGCAGGGCGTCGGCAACATCGTCTACGACCCGTCGATTGTGCGGGGGTTTGCCTACTATACCGGCATCGTGTTTGAGGTCTTTGACTTGCACCCTGCCAACAACCGCGCCGTGGGAGGCGGCGGCCGCTACGACAACCTGACCGAGCTCTTTGACGACGAGCCCCTGCCCGGGGTGGGCTTTGCCATGGGAGACGAGCCCCTGCGGCTCTTTATGGAGGCCCGCGGCCTTATCCCGCCCTATGCGCCCCCTACGCAGGCCTACGTCGCCCTGGCGGCCCCTGAGGTCCTGCCCGAGGCAACTAAGCTGGTACAGGAGCTGCGGCAGGCCGGCGTGTGCGTGGCACAGGACTTCGGCGAGCGAAAGCTCGGCGACCAGCTAAAGACCGCAAGCAAGCATCAGATACCGTACGTGATTATTGTCGGACAGGACGAGCTGATGGCCGGCGCCTTTACCGTGCGCAACCTTGCAACCGGCAAAGAAGAGCATGTCGGCCGCGAGCAACTCGCACCCTACTTCTTAACACTCAAGATATAACATGCGCCGGATTACGTTTGATATCGAAACGGAAGGCGATTTTCGCGGTAATGGCGACTTCGGCAATCTCGAGGTGACCGTCGTCGGCATCCACGACTCAACGACCGGCGAGTATTCGAGCTTTCTGCGCAACGAGCTTGGCAGCCTCTGGCCCGTACTCGAGCGCGCCGACCTTTTGGTCGGCTACAATTCCGAGCACTTCGACATCCCGATACTGGGCAAATACTACGCGGGCGACCTCACCAAAATAAAAAGCGTCGACTTGCTGAGGGAAGTTAAAAACGTGCTGGGGCGGAGGCTCAAGCTCGACAACCTGGCCGAGGCGACTTTGGGCAAAGGCAAAATAAGCGACGGGCTCGAGGCGCAAACCTGGTGGAAAAACGGCGAGTTCGACAAAGTGCGCGAGTACTGCCTCGATGACGTACGCATCACCAACGAGCTCTACTTGTACGCCAAAAAGCACAAGTCGCTCAAGTACCGCGACTACGACGGCGTCCGCGAAATAAAGCTCGACCCGAGCGGTTGGGAGGTCCTGCCCAAAACCGGCGGCATGACCCACACCTTGCCGTTTTAATTTTTACGTTTTAAAAAAACAAAGCCCCGCGATTCGACGGAGGCGCGGGGCCTTGTCGAATCGCGGGACGGGTCCCTTTGATTTGCATCACCAGAGATTGAAGTAGATTTCCTTGACCAGTGTGGTCTTGGTCTTCCACTCACTCCTCGGGACGCCTTTCTGCCGGATCTTCTGCGTAAGCGTAAAGCTCGCGCCGTTGTCCAGAGAAATGGCGACTCCATAAGGACCCGAAGCGGCGATGACGCAGGCCTTCTGCTTCATCGCTTCCCTCCAGACAGCGTCGCTTTTGTTCGCGACGTTTCTTTTGACGGTCTTGAAGCGGCCGTTGTCGTACCAGGTGCGCGGCAGACGGTAGTCGGCCGTCCAGGTGAACGGCCCCCAGTAGCGGTCGCCATTCTTGGTCTTGCAGTCGGCGTGGTACTTCTGATACCTCGCCGCCGCGGCTTCCGCCTGGTCTTTCTTGGCCTTATTCGCCGCCTGCTGTTGTTCATAGGTCTCGCGGGCGGCCTTGTCTGCAGGGCTTTCGCCACACGCGACGAACGAGAACGCGATGCCGAACAACACAAGCAAACGAATGCAAAGGTTCATGACAGTCCCCTGTGATGGTTCTTTTGGGCACGATGCCCCTTCTGCCCCCATTGTATCATATTGTGGCTAATTGTCAATAGCGTTGCAAAACAAGGGTGTTTTTGTGCTAAAATGCACGGATATGAAAAGCCAATACGTACTCCCTTTTACCATTGTCGTCGCGGGTGCTTTAATCGCGGGCGCGGTATTTTTGGCGGGCAAAGGCTCGACCCCAACCCCTGGCGACACCGGCCAAGACGGCACCATCACCGCGCGCGCGTACGACCCCGCTAAAGACCATATTTTGGGCAACCCCAATGCCAAGGTTAAGGTGGTTGAGTACGCCGACCTCGAGTGCTCGTACTGCAAGACATTCAACACGACCATGCATCAGGTCATGAGCTACTACGGCGCCTCGGGCAACGTGGCGTGGGTCTTCCGCCCCTTCCCGCTCGCCTCTATCCACTCTAAAGCGCCGAAAGAGGCCGAGGCCGCCGAGTGCGCGGCCGACCAAGGCGGCGACGTGGCGTTCTTCAACTACAACGACGCGGTATATGAAATAACGCCGGGGAGCAACGGGCTCGACCTTGCCGAGCTCCCAAAAATCGCGGAGCGGATGGGGCTTGATGTGGCAAAATTCAACTCCTGCCTCTCGTCGGGCAAGTTTGCCCGGCGGGTGCAAGACAGCTACAACGAGGCTATCAAAGACGGCGGCCAGGGCACGCCCTACACCCTGATTATGGTCGGCACCGATGCCGTACCGCTCAACGGCGCACAGCCGTACGACTCGATGCGCGCGGCTATCGACGCGGTACTCGCCTCGGTCGGCGCTTCAGCAACCGCCTCCACCACAGCGCAGTAACTTTACTCGTCGGGTTTGAAGTGCGTGTCGTACTCCTCGCGGGCCAGGTTGATGCGGTATATGTCAAAACTATTCTCCCCTTCGAACATGTCGGAGGGGTTCGGGAGGAATACCTTCATGTTCGCCAACGCCGCGGTCGCGTCGCGCACCAGCCGGTTAAAAATAATAAACTCCTCCCGGAAGGTGCGAAAGTCTATGACATAGCGCCGCATCTGGGGCGAGGCGTCGGCGTTGCGCGATATCTTGCACTCCTGCACGATAAAGCGCCGCACCGGTTTGTTAAAGGTCTTTTTGACCGTGTAGTAGTTACAAATCGCCTGCAGTATAAAGAGCGACTTGTCCGCTCTGCGCGGGCTAAAGGCGGCGACGAACTTATGGTCGACAATGTCGAGCCCGCGCGGGTCGACCTTGCTTTGTACCACCAGGTCGGACACCGCCTTGATAGGCAGCGGCAAGCCCTCGACCTCGACGGTTGCCTTTGTTTCGACCGCAAGCACTTTGTAACGCGGCGGCCGCGCCAGGTAAAAGCCGACCGCCTGCAGGTACTCGCGCTCCATGCTTTGGCGCTTTGCCCGCCGCGCGGACGCAGTCTTTGCGCGGCCGAAGTTTATCTCAAAGTCAGCCACGCCGCGCAGGTGCTCGAGCCCGAGCGCTATAGCCTCGTCTTTGCCTATACCGCCATAAAAGTGTTGCAGGGCTACATGGGCCGCGCGCCCGACGACGCCGGCGGGTGTCGAGGGCGTGTCAAAGACCTCTTCGACATAGCGCTTGTACCACGCCAACGGGTTGCGCAAAAAGGCCATCAAACTGCTGTGACTCCAGTGCTTGATAGGCAACTCAGCCGTCTTTTTGCGCCTTTTTCCTTGCATACTCACAGTATATTGTGTACAACAAAAAGAGCGAGTTCTGTAGTGTAGGAGTGCGCCATGAGGGACATGCTAATCCAGATGGGCTGGATCGTCCCC
>JBBUFU010000038.1:0-1425 GCA_038056365.1 Patescibacteria group bacterium | reverse complement strand
GGCAAGGTGCCGAAGGATACGGCGCTGAAGAAGGTCGGCGAACTCCCCGTGCTCGAAGAGGCGGTCGAGCTGTTTGTAAAAGATTTTTATCCGGAGTTCCTCGAGGCCCAAAAGGTAGAGGCTGTCGGCCGCCCCGAGATACGTATCACCAAGCTGGCGCCAGGGGCACCGGTGGCGCTCGCTATCCGCATTACCATCTATCCCGAAGTGACCCTGCCCAAAAATTGGAAAGAGTTGGCGGAGAAGACGCCGCTCGAGACCTCGCTCCCCGCCACCGACGAAGAGGTCGCTAAAACGCTCGAGGATCTGCGAAAATCGCGCAAGAAAGATGACGTCGTGCCCGAGCTGAGCGACGAGTTTGCCAAGTCCGTCGGCGCGTTCTACAGCCTCTAACACCTTAAAACCAAAAAACACAAAGGAATTACCGAAGAGAAGGCCCGCGCCGCGCGCGACGCACGGCGCGGCAGACTCATCGACGTACTGCTCGAGGGTACCAAGGTCGCCGTACCGCGCCTGTTTATCGAAAGCGAGCTGGAAAAGATTTTGGCCCAGATGCGTGAGGACGTTCAGCGCTTCGGCATGACATTTGACGCCTACCTCAAACAGGTAAACAAAACCGAGGAGGCTATTCGCAACGACTTCCGCGAGCAGGCGGCAAAGCGCGCAAAACTCCAGCTGGCACTCAATAAAATAGCCGCGGACGAAAAGGTGGAGGCTGACCAAACAGCCGTCGCGGCCGAGATGAAGCATGCCATAGAGCACTTCCCCGACGCTAACCCCGAGCTGGTCAAGGTCCACATCGAGACGGTCCTCCGCAACGAAGCCGCGTTGAAGATTTTGGAGGCCGGCAAATAATTTGGTATAGTACTTTCACTATGAAAAACCCTGAATTTAACCAACTCATTCCTATGGTCGTGGAGAAGTCGCCCCTCGGCGAGCGCGCTTACGATATCTTTAGCCGCCTGCTCAAAGAGCGCATTATCTTCCTCGCCGGCCCCATCGAGGACTACACCGCCAACTTGGTTATCGCCCAACTGCTCTTCCTCGAGTCCGAAGACCCTAAAAAAGACATTCAGTTGTACATCAACTCCCCCGGCGGCTCGGTCACGGCGGGCCTCGCGATGCTCGACACGATGAACCACATCAAGCCCGACGTGGCTACCGTATGCGTCGGCATTGCGGCGTCGGCTGCGGCGATTATCCTTGCCGCAGGGCAAAAGGGCAAGCGTTACGCGCTCCCGAACGCCGAGGTGATGATCCACCAGCCGTGGGGCGGTGCGCAGGGCCAGGCGACCGATATCGAGATAACCGCGAAGCACATCATCGCGACCCGTGAACGCCTCAATAAGATTCTCTCGAAGAACACCGGCCAGCCGCTCGCGAAAGTCGAGAAGGATGTCGACCGCGACTACTTCATGATGGCGG
>JBBUFU010000037.1:0-1624 GCA_038056365.1 Patescibacteria group bacterium | reverse complement strand
TAGAGCAGTCGACTTATACTCGACCGGTCCCTGGTTCGAGCCCAGGCGCGCCCACAAGACAAAAGTGTTTTCATGCTATAGTCTAACTTTAGAAGCTCTACTCCACCCCAACAGAGAGAGGATCTCTCATGACCAAAGTTCATGACGCGTTTTCTCCGCCTGCCCCAATCTCTTCGCAAGGGTTTCAGGATTGGCACTGCCACGGCGACCGGGCGTTTACCTTTGACGCAAAAAACTTCGCGCATCAAGGGCCGCTCGAAGGATTTATCGACGCGCCGTTGCCGGTCAAGCAGATCACGGTGGGCGTGCTCCACCGCGGCCGCGCTTACGAAGACGAGAGTTTGACACATCGTCTGACACATCTCTTCGAAAGCAAGCGGGCCGCCGGCGAAACGAGGATCAACCTCATCACCGACTGCTCGCCCGACATCGAGGGACGGGCGTTCGATATCGCACTCAAGTTGCGGGAGAAGTATAAAAAGAAGAAGTACGATATCCACGTCGGCGCCTACCCTATCTTCGGCATCAAAACCCGCGGATCGGACCGGCAAAAGCATCTCGAAAAGCTGGCCAAACGTGCGCAATTCTTGGTCGGGCTGCCCGAGCGCGACTACCGGCCGTGGAATCCGCAACGCATCGGGTTCGACGGGCATCTTGCCACTCTGCTCGAGATCGGTATCGACAACCAGATACCGGTCCAAGTGCATGTCGACCAGACCAACGACCCGTCAGAGAACGGGACCGAGCGGCTCATTGAGGCGGTGCGCTACCTGATCACCAGCCGCCTTCCCGAGTCGAAGCGGCCCAAGGTGTATGCGGTGCACATGATCTCTCCCTCGGGATACGACGAGTCGCGCTATGAGCGACTGGTGCGCGGACTGCGCGAGAACGACATTGGGGTCATTTGCTGCCCGCGGGCGGCGGCCTCGATGCGGCAACCGCGCCAAGTTGTCGGCCCTACGCGCAGTTCGATTGCCCGCGTGCGCTACTTGCTGCTCTCGGGCATCGCAGTCTACTTCGGCACGGACAATATCAACGATCTGTTCATGCCGTTGCCGCTCTCGCCTCTCCTCTCGCGCGAGCTCGACTCTGTCGCGGATGCCGAGCGTTACTACAACATCTCTGTCCTGAGCAAAATTGCCCGGGGAGAGAAACTCAACGCGACCGACCTCGATAGCGTCGAGCGAAACCTCCGTGGCGACTACGAGGCCTTCGGGTGGCCGTTCCCGAAGTTCAACCGCCACTAACCGCTCCCCTCCCGCACCTGCGGGAGGTTTTTCTTTTGTATAAAGCGTGGTACGTTAGCGGCAGATGCAAGCTTACTGTTTGGGAGGAAACCATGCCAAACATCGAACTGATGTGGGTAGGCAAGCTTCTTTTATACCTGTTGTGTGCCGGCGGTGCGCTGTGGCTCCTGTGGGAAGTCAGGCGCTGGCGGTACCGGTACGTCGGCTTCGGTTGGGAGCTCGGCTGGTACGGCCCGGGCAAAGCCAAGGAGGGCGTCGTGGTGCTTTCGCGGCTTCTCAACAGTCCGGCACACAAAGCCGGCATCTACGGTCAACTTAATGAGACGCTGCTTTCGTACAACGGCGTCCCGATGCAGTTCAACTCGGCGAAGGACTTC
>JBBUFU010000036.1:0-4126 GCA_038056365.1 Patescibacteria group bacterium | reverse complement strand
GACTCAAAATCCCGCGATGGCAACATCATGAGAGTTCGATTCTCTCTCCCGGCACCAGAGTTCACTTTTTTGTTCCACCGTGCTAGTCTGCGAGGCAGACGAAACTGAATACAGGAGACACCAATGCGTGCCGTTTATATCGCTATTTCGTTGGACGGCATGGACAGCCGCTCAGCCAGAACATTGTTCGACCAAGTCGAAGACATGGTCGACTTTGTTAAAATGTCCGACCTGGTGGACCGCTACGGCGCGGCGCCCATCCGCGAGTACAACCAAAGCAAGCCCGTCTTCGTGGACACCAAACTGCACGACACGCCGACCACGGTAATGAACCGCGCGCATGTCTATATAGAAGCGGGGGCGGCCTTCTTCAGCGTTCACGCCGAGGAAAAAGTTCTGAGGGCCGCTTCGTTGATTGCCGTCAACTCGGATACCAAAGTCATCGCGGTAACCGAGCTGACGTCCGAGCCGGATGACCCCGAGATTGCCGACAAAGTGCTCCGCAAAGCACAACTGGCGGCACAGCACGGTATTATTCACATGACGTGCTCCGGGTTTGAAGCACCGGTATTCCGCCGGAGCTTCAACTACAAGGACACGCACCTGTTCATCCCCGGTATGGTACCCGAATGGGCCTCGAAACCCGTCGGGCAGGAGCGAACTGTCGACCCTCGCGATGCTTTGAAGCTGGCCGACGGACGGGACTGTACGCTCATCCTTGGCAGAGTCGTCACCCAGGCCGAAACGTACGGCATGAAGCCGTTCGAGGTCGTACACCGCATCCGCCGAGAAATCTCCTCGACCAAATAGTTATCCGCCCACGCCCGCTTAATCGCGGGCGCTTTTCTTTTGCCCCGTCAAATGGTACGGTCGGAGCAGACTGGGAGTTCTATTCAGCGAGGTACAACTATGTCCATCCAGGACGAACTGGACGACTTTCTTTCGAAAGTTATCGGCAACGCCAACCGGGGTATCCGGTTCGAGCCGGGCGGCATACCCCACACGCACAACAGGATCAACGCGGCGGAGCCCGTGCCGCCGTTTAAGTTCGAGCTCTGCACGCGGGAACTCCGGTCCACCGGTCGCCTGACCGACGACGACATGGACAAGATGGCCGGCTATATCTGCCACGGTCTTTTGCGGCAGAAGCCGCGGCCCGAGGCCATTGTCGGCATCCCCACAGTCGGCGCCGACTTCGCCCGCCGGGTCGAGATGCATCTGCGGCGCGAGGGTTGCTACCTACCCCGCCTGCGGCTGTCAAAACATGACGACGCCTTCTCCGTTGTGGACAACGCCGGCTACAAGTCGGGCGCGCTGTGTCTTATCGATGACGTGATACACCGGGGGTTCAGCAAACGCCGGAGCATCGCGGCCCTGAAAGCGGCCGGTTACTCGGTGACCGACTGTTGGGTGTTCCTCACCTACGAACAGGGTGCCGAGGACTACTTCGACAAGCTCGGGACGGCCATGCATGCCATTTCGACCGTGCGGCGGACACTCCTGCTCGGCTGCGAGGCCGGCTCGATTTCTCCCGGCCAGTACAAACTGGCCATGCAGTACCTGGAAGAAACGCGCGCGGCGGTCTAAATGACCGCCGTTTTTCTTTTGTGGACAAACACGGTACATTCAAGGCGTGCCGAAGCCTAAAATAATAGCCGTGGTCGGGCCTACCGCCTCGGGCAAAAGCGCCCTGGGCTCTTTTCTTGCGCAAAAGCTCGGCGGCGAAGTTATTGCGGCCGACTCGCGGCAAGTGTACCGGGGCATGCGGGTTATCTCGCGCGCCGAGCCGGGCCACATGGTTGGTGTCGCCGACCCGCGCCGGCAATACAGCGCCGGGCAATATCAAAAAGCCGCCGCAAAAATCTGTTCCAGTGTTTTGCAAAATACTGGAATACCAATCGTGGTCGGAGGTACCGGGTTTTATGCCGACGCGCTTTTGCGCGGCGGCCTGCCGCAGGTCGCGCCAAACCCCGCACTGCGCGCGGCGCTTAATAAAAAAACTCAAAAGCAACTGCTGGCACAGCTCGCCAAACTCGACCCCGCAAGCGCCGCGCGCGTCGACCCGCACAACAAAGTGCGTTTAGTGCGAGCTATCGAAATAGCAAAGGCACTTGGGAAAGTGCCTCCAACAGGTACAACTGACAACAAGTACGACGTGCTATGGCTGGGCCTGCCGCGGTCGAAAAATCTTGCTGCCGGCGTCGAAGGGCGGCTGGGGCGCGGCATGCTCGCCGAGGCTAAAAAACTCCGCACACGACTTTCAAAAAAGCGCTACGCCGAACTTGGCTTTGAGTTTGACCTGCTTGCCGACTATCTGGACAAAAAGATTTCCAAAAAAGAATTAGTCGAAAAAATAGCCAACGGCGAGCGAAAGTATGCCAAACGCCAAATGCGCTGGTTTAAGCGCAGCAAAGAAATTTTTTGGGTTACGGGCAAAGCGCAAGCCTTGCGGCTGGCTAAGAAGCATCTTTCACGCTAAGATTATTGCGTTTGGGCCTATAGTTTAACGGTAGAACAACGGTCTCCAAAACCGTTAGTCGAGGTTCGATTCCTCGTGGGCCCGCCAAAAACTACTTTTTCGCCTCTTTGTGGGGTGTCGAAAGCCGGCACCAGTTGCAAAACTTTTTGAGCTCGATTTTGCGGGTCACCAGCTTTTTGTTTTTGCTGGACCAATAGTTAATGCGCTTGCATTTCTGGCACTGCAGTTTGATGAGTCTGACTTGTGACATGACCAAAGCAATATAGCGTATATGGCTATTTTAGGCAACTTTAAAATTAATATGGCAGGCCCGCGCGCAAGGACTCCGCCGTACTGGTGGGGACACCTGCTTTGATGAGCCCGAACACACCCCAGGCCCCACCACTGCTCACTACGATGACCCAGCGCCCCTGGGCGTCGTCATACTTTAGGAGAGCTTCGCCACCCATAACATCACCCCTCCAGACTTGCAGTGCATAATCTCCCGCAATCGAAGTTTCGTACAACTTTGTATTGTCAATATTCTGCCGGTCTACTGCTTGCTGAAAAGCCGCCCGCGCAGCCTCTTTCGAACGCGCGGAGGGTACCGAAACAGTGGAGGACACGGGCGGAGGCGTAGACTGTTGAACGACAGGGGCGGGACTACTTGGACGAAACAAGATAAAGGCTACTCCTGCTAATGCAATAACGAAAAAAAGGACGATGATAAAAATTGTGGGATAGCGGTTCATAATTATCTGTTTACTCTATAAATACGGCCCTGGACTCCGCGAAACACCTGGCCGCTAAAATTATTAAATTTGGCGTCTCCTGAAGAGTTGGAAATAACTTGGCTGCAGTCGGCATTGTAACAAATTCCGACATGGCTTACGGTATCAGTCTTCCATACGACAATATCCCCGCCGTGCGCCTCCGACGGGTCTACCTGCGTTCCCCGGCCGTTTATGAGCTCTTGCTCCATGTTGTATACGAGGTTGCCGTCTATCGGGGCGATGCCTTCGTTTTGAAGGATATTATTTACCGCCCAAGCGCATGCCAAATACCCATTTTCGGGCCCGGCGCTGGTGTCCGTATCTTTGTAGGCCGCCGCGGCGGAGGCTATATTGCCGTTTGGGCCACTACTGGTAAAGCAACCTAACTCCGGGTCACAGTTAGCCGTCGAGGCGGGGGTATAAGTCCCCCCATACGCGTTCGTGCACGACCCATTGGAGAAATAGTCGTCCTGGGCACACCCTGTCGACGGGTTAATCTGACCCCCATAATTTTGATTCCCCAACGGCGGCACCGTGCTGAGCCCCGGCAGGCCCGATTGTTGAAAGAGGTCGCCAATACCCGGAGTCTTTGACCCGGGGGCTCCGCTCCCGGTACGGTTGGCGTTGTTGCAGGTAAACGTGGTCCAGCTTTGATAGCCCGGCGCCAATGTTTTGAGCACGGTTTGGATAATCAACCACGCGGCGAGCGCGATGCAAAACCCGATAAAAACCGTCCTAAATATACTGTGCGCTTTTTCTATCTGGGCCATGTTCTCGCGGTTGCTGAAATACAGCCACCCCGCATAAGCAAACATCACGGCCGCAAGCGGTATAGAGAGCCCGATAGCAAAGTTGATGATGTTTTGTATCAGCGACCCGAAGGTGCAGATGTTGC
>JBBUFU010000035.1:0-17617 GCA_038056365.1 Patescibacteria group bacterium | reverse complement strand
GTTAACGGCGAGGGGACCGAACTGGCGATGTTTTTTAGCTGTCAGGGCTCCCGGCAGTGCATAACTTCCGGCAACCTGCGGCATCCGAAACGCGCCCGGTTCGTCGGAAACGTCCGGATTAAATAGTTTGCGGGTTGGGTGGGCGGCATTGCGCAAGCATGCCGCCCTTATTGATTTATGCTATATTTTGCTCGTTTGGGCCCTCGACAGGGTCCTGATGCAGGAGGCGTCGCAACCCGAAGGGTCCCCGTTGGGGTAGCGGTCTCGTCCCGCGTATGTATTTTGTTTATATTTTAAAAAGTCAGCAACGAAAACGTTTTTATATAGGGTGTTCTTCTGATGTCCGAAATAGACTAATTCAACATAATAAAGGATTTACTCCCTCAACAAAACCATATCGACCGTGGGTCCTAATACATACAGAAAAATTTGAAAATAAATTAGACGCAACAAAACGCGAGTGGTATCTGAAGCATCCAGCCGGCTACCTTGAGAAAAGGGCAATAATAGAGCAATATAACTCAATTGGAGGCGTCGCATAGCGGTCTAGTGCACCGCCTTGGAAAGGCGGCATGGGGCAACCCATCGAGAGTTCGAATCTCTCCGCCTCCGCCAGGATTATGCAGTATCGGCAGACCCAGGTACCTAAATTTGCTGTTTGATGACACAATGGCCAATATGCGGCCCCAAGGCATTTTAGAGAAATATTCTGGGTTAATTAATCTCCCCAGTTATTCGATTCCGCTCAGTTTAAGTGAAGGAAATACGCCTCTCATTCCCATACCAAAGATTGTAAAAAGTTTGGGAGGAGATTTCGAATTGTTCGTAAAATTTGAAGGGCTAAATCCGACAGGATCATTTAAAGACCGCGGTATGGTCGCAGCTGTGAGCGAAGCGGTTGGTAAGGGAGCTAAGACAATAATCTGCGCCTCGACCGGGAACACCGCAGCAGCCGCAGCCGCATATGCCGCGCGCGCCGGAATAAAAGCGGTAGTACTGATTCCTGAGGGAAAAGTTGCTCGCGGCAAACTCGCTGCGGTAGCAATATACGGAGCGCAGATAATTCAGATTGACGGCTCATTTGATGATGCTCTCAAACTTGTTCAAGAAATCGCTCAAAAGCTCCCCATAGCCCTTGTAAACTCCGTAAACCCGTACCGGCTTGAGGGCCAGAAGACCGCTGCGTTTGAAATAGTCGACGAGTTGGGACAAGCACCCGACATACTTTGTATCCCTGTCGGCAATGCAGGAAATATCACTTCGTATCACATGGGATTTACACAGTATGGCAAAGGTATTCCTACTTTTTTCGGAGTTCAAGCCGAAGGTGCCGCACCGCTTGTTATTGGAAAGATTGTCGAGAAACCCGAGACGATAGCGACTGCTATCCGAATCGGAAATCCGGCACGAGGCAAGCAAGCACTAGAGGTGATACAAAAAACAAACGGCAAAATATTCGCCGTGAGCGACGCTGAGATTCTTGACGCTCAAAAAGTTCTTGCGTCTGAGGGAATCTGGGTCGAACCGGCATCTGCCGCAGGATTAGCAGGACTCATGAAAGAAGCGAAGGCGGGCTTGGATGTGAGCGGCAAGAAAGTAGTTCTTGTTTGTACTGGGAATGGTCTGAAAGATCTGGATATCGTAAATTTGCCTGAACCCATCAAGATCCTCCCCGTTTTTGAAGAAGTACAGAAAATTCTCTAGTGAATCAGGTGTCTCCGCACGGCGCACAAAATTGCGCTAAAATGCCCTTACTAGGTCTTACCTAGGTTGTACTGAACTCAGGTGGCCCGCCAGAGTACCAAGTTTGAACCATTAAATGCGTTATACTTTTAATATGAACAAATCTAGTTTTATATTGTTGCTAACATTTGTCTCAATCGTATTTTCTCTCTCGATAGTACCCGGGCAGGTTTCCGCTACAGTCGGCGGGCCGACGTACGTCTCCTCTATTGCTTTTAATGTTCAGGACAACTCTGTTTACTATTCCGTCCACGACGGTGGAGGAAGAGGATGTCCGACGATTATTCATAAGATTAATCTGACCACTCTTAAGGATTTGGAAGTGAAGTCGTGCAGTCAGGTTGAACAGGAGTTTTTAAATGGCGAATACGAACAAGGCATACAAAAATACGCTCAGTTTATGGCGGATACCTATCAAGGCCTGCCTTATCTTGGAAGTGTGAGTTTAAAGAAAAATAATATAGACATTGACGTTAAATTTATTTCAGAAAATGTTGCAGAAGACGGAGAGGTGTATTGGAGGGAGTTTGACGCCACCATTACTCAAGACGG
The DNA here is from genome assembly GCA_038056365.1 of Patescibacteria group bacterium. Lineage (GTDB taxonomy): Bacteria > Patescibacteriota > Minisyncoccia > Phycocordibacterales > SBAW01 > GWA1-54-10. The sequence continues at coordinate 15,322 of JBBUFU010000035.1, read as the reverse complement.
AAAGACGTTATCAACCACACGCTTCAGGGGGTGCTCAACAGACCAACCGCATGTTTTCGAGGGATACAGAATTCCAAACACGGACGCCATGGCTGTTCTTATCTCGAACAAAGGAGATTGTTTTGAAGGCGGGTATGTAAGAGAAAGTCTCTCGATTGTTAAAGGGGTAAAATATTACGATACAAATATCGTAAGAAGTATAAAAGAAGAATCAGCGACTGAACCAAATACGGGCAACGTGGTAGTTTATGCCGCGTCAGATGACACGGGGAATGGTGTAGACAGTAAGCTGGTATGGACGGTAGTAGCGCTCATTGTGGGCACAGTACTAGGGTATCTTTTGGGGAGGAGATTCTCGTAGTCTAAAAGAAACATTAAATTGTATAGAAAGACCGCCCGTTTTGATATACTGGGCGGTATGGAACTATCAATAAATTATTTGGCAGTTTTAATTGCCGCGGTTGCGAGTTTTGCGTTCGGGGCGCTGTGGCACTCGCCCTTGGGCTTTGGCGCGCATTGGCAAAAGCTCATGGAGTTTACCCCCGAGAGTTTTAAAAAGATGCCGCTCACTCCGGTGCAGGCGATGCTTATCGGGTTTATCGTCACGGTACTGTTTTCGTACGTGCTCGGGTACTTTGTGGTGCTGGCCAACGCGGCGACATTTGCGGCCGCGCTGTCGGTGGGCTTTTGGGTGTGGCTGGGGTTTGTCGCGACCACGCTCGCGGGCGGCTGGCTATGGGAGGGCAAATCCATCAAACTCTTTCTTTTTAACGCGGCCTACCAGCTTATCTCTATCGAAATCATGGCGGCGGTACTGGGCCTGTGGCGCTGATGAAATACTGGCTTGCATTACTGGCCGTGGCCGTGGTCGCGGTGGCCGCGGCAGGCACCTATATACTGTGGCCGAAAGAGGCGCATACTAACGTGGTGCAAACCATCACCGTCGGCACCGCCGTTTTTAAAGTTGAGGTCGCAGATACCGAAGGCTCGCGCGAGCTGGGGCTCGGCGGGCGCCAGACGTTGCCGCAAGGGCAGGGGATGTTGTTTATTTTTGACAAACCCGGTGCGTGGGGCTTTTGGATGAAGGACACAAAGTTTCCGCTCGATATTCTGTGGGCGCGGCAGGACGGTACGGTTACAACCATCGCGCGCAATGTAGCGCCCTCGACGTACCCAAAAGTTTTTTATCCGAAGGCTCCCGATGCAAAGTATGTGCTCGAGGTCTCAGCCGGCGCCGCAGAAGGTATTGCCGAGGGCACTCAAATGATGGTACAATAGAAACAGCGCGTTGGGTTGCAGCTGTCGATTAAAAACCGGCAGAGGAAAGTCGGAACACTTACCCTGCAATAGAAATATTGAGAAGGGTTAAAAAGGTAGCAGGTAATGCCTGTCATGCGCTTCTAACGGGCGCAAGGGGTGCGAACAGAAACGACCCGGTTAAGTCCGGCTGAAACGGCTAAATCCCTATCCAAGTGCAAGGTCGTGCTCTCCGCAAGGAGAGAGTGCCGCTCGAGCCACGCGGCGACGCGAGGCCCAGATAAATTTCAACCCACGACAGAATTCCGCTTACAGACGCGCGCGTTAGATATGTAAAGGCCCCGCTACCGCGGGGCCTTTGCTAATCCACCCCTAATCCACAGTGCGCGCACACAAGCGTGGGGTATACTTTACTGCATGAAATCTATTAGCTTGGCCCGCGGTGCGTATTTAGTAGGTATAGTGCTCTCGGTGGTGCTGTTTTTGCCGCAGGCCTGGTTTCCGCTTATGGCGGGCAAAATAACCGTCGTGGCCCTCGCGCTCCTAATTGCCGGCGTTCTTTATCTGTGGAGCCGGTGGCGCGGCGCGGCCGAGCCTATCCCGGGCGCGGTCCTGCTGGTGGCGCTTTTGCCGGTAGTCTATCTTGTTTCGTTTTTGCTCTCCGCCAACCGCGCCGTCGGCGTCATCGGCACCGGCATCGAGACCGACACCCTGCTCTTTGTAACGCTGGCCTTTATGGCGGCGCTCCTCGGTTCGATATTATTCCGCGCGCCCGCCTCGGGGCAACTCTTCGTACGCTCGGTATTTTGGGCGCTCAGCTTCGTCGCGCTCTTTCAGGCGGTGGTGCTGATTGTTGGTTTGCCGGGACCGTTCGTAGACCGTTCGGTCAATCTCGTCGGCAAGTGGAACGATTTCGGCGTGTCAATGCTCCTACTCAGCTTCCTCCTGCTTATCGAAATTGAGTTTGGAGGCCTCTCAACCCGTCTCCGCCGCGGGGGGTACGCCATGCTGGCGGTACTCCTGGCCTTGCTCGGCACGGTCAACTTTTCCGTCGCGTGGGGGCTGCTGCTGGTCGCGTCCCTGGCGTTCTTGACCGTCAAATGGTTGTCCGCCCGCGCCGTAGCCTGGAGCTCGCTTGTCGCGGGAATAGTCGCGGCCGCGTTTCTTTTCTTCGGCGCGGCGCTCAATGCGGAGCTCTCTAAAGTAATTCCGGTAACGTCGCTCGAAGTCCGCCCGGCACTGCAGTCGACGTTCGACGTCACCGCCGCGGCGCACGGCGCCTCGGCTAAAGATGCGGCGCTCGGCACCGGCCCCAACACCTTCGGACTCTCGTGGCTTGAACATAAGCCGGCCGCGGTCAATCAGTCGCAATTCTGGAATCTTGATTTTACGGTCGGGTTTTCGACGCTCTCGACTGCGTTTAGCACGGTGGGCCTCCTCGGCGCGCTCGCGTGGCTCCTCCCGGCCCTGCTCGTGCTCTTTGGCCTATGGCGCTCGCGCGGCAACGCAGAGGGCCGCATGCTCGCTTGGAGCGTCGCGGGCGGCGCGCTCGTGCTGTGGAGCATCATCGTACTGTACGTCCCGAGCTCCGGCCTGATTCTCCTTTCCTTTGCATTTGCGGGGGTCGCCGCCGGTCTTTTGTGGCGCGGCGGGCTCGTGCTTTCGGGGCGCCTTCTCTCGGCGGGCTTTGCTCTTATAGTGCTCGCTCTTGTGGTGTGGGCCGGCGCCGCAACTACGCGGCGCTTCGTTGCCGAAGTGTATGCGGGGCAAGCTGCCGCCGCGCTCCAGGCCGGCGACACGGACGCCGCGCAAAAGCTCGGCGCCCGCTCTGTCTCGATTGAGCCCAGCCCCGGAAACTTGCGCCTCGTGACGCAAGCGGGTGCCGCCAAGCTTGCCGCGCTCGCTACCGCCGCCAAACCCGAATCCCAGCAAGCCTTCTCGGACCTCTTGCAGAAGACCATCGCGACCGGACAGCAAGCGATTCTCCTCGACACCCAGGATTATCGCTCCTACGTTTTGCTCGGACAGGTGTACGACTTCTTGGCGACTAACAAGGTACAGGGTGCGTACGCAAACGCAAAAGCGGCCTATACCTCAGCCGCGGCGCTCTCTCCGCTTAATCCGGCAATACCGCTCCTTTGGGCGCGGCTCGAGGCCTCGGCCGGCACCGTGCAGGGCCTGCAGGATGCGCTCAAGCAGTCGCTCACACTGAAGCCCGACTACACCGACGCCATACTCTTTTTGGCGCAGGTTGACATCGCGCGCAACGACCTGGCTTCGGCAATCAATAATACGCAAATCGCCGCGCAGACCGCCCCGGGCGTGCCGTCCATCTGGCTTCAGTTGGGGTTGCTCTACTACGCGGGCGGCGACACCAAAAATGCCATTGCGCCGCTCGAGCAGGCGCTCAAGCTCCAACCCGACTACGCCAATGCACAGTACTTTCTCGGGCTCTCGTACGCGGCACAGGGCCGCACGCAGGATGCGCTCGCCCTCTTTCAGCGATTGTCGCAAACCAATCCGGACAATGCCGACGTAAAGAGCGCCCTCGCCAACATGGGAGCCGGACGGAAACCGCTCGACAACGGGACCGTCTCTACCACCACCGGCAAGACAAAGAAATAGGCCGTCATGGTGAGGGCCCTTTTATCCGCGGTTGGCAAAGAGATACGGGGCATGCATGAGGCCGCCTACCTGTTGGCGACCTTTGCATTCCTTTCGCAACTGTTGGCGCTGGTGCGCGACCGGCTACTGGCATCCAGCTTTGGCGCGGGGCACACGCTCGACCTGTACTACGCGGCGTTTAGAATACCGGACTTTCTCTTTGCGACCGTAGCGTCGCTCCTGTCGCTCTACGCGCTCCTGCCGGTACTCTCGCGCCTCGAGCGCGAGCATCCGGGGCTTGCTATCTCTTTTATGCGGCAGGCGCTTCTGTTCTTTTTTACCGCGATGGCGGTGGTGTGCGGGGTGCTGTTTATCTTCGCTCCCGCGTTTGTGGCGCTCGCCGCGCCGGGCCTCTTTGCGACCGACGGGCCCCAGTTGGTATTTTTGACGCGCATCCTCCTACTGCAGCCGATACTCATCGGCGCCAGCAACATCCTCTCTAATCTCACGCAACTGCGGCACCGGTTTATGCTGTACTCGGTTTCGCCGCTCCTGTATAACCTCGGCATTATTTTCGGCATCGTGGTGCTCTATCCGTACCTCGGGCTCAAGGGTTTGGCATGGGGCGTCGTGCTGGGGGCGCTCATGCACATGCTGGTGCAGGTACCGTACTTTGCGGTAGAGCGCACGCCGCGCACCCTGCCGTGGCGGGAGTCCTTTCGCTACCTGCGCGAGGTGCTCACGCTGTCCCTGCCGCGCACACTGTCCTTAAGCGCCAACCAAATTTCTCTTTTTGTGCTCACCGCCTTAGCGTCGCTCCTTTCAGCCGGCTCTATTTCGGTGTTTATGTTTGCGTGGAATCTGCAGGCCGTCCCGCTCACCATCATCGGCGTGTCCTACTCGGTGGCTGCGTTCCCTACGCTATCGCGGCTCTTTGCCGGCGGTGCGACGCGCGAGTTTATCGCCCACGTAGAGACCGCGCTCCGGCACATGGTGTTTTGGGCGGTCCCCGCGACCGTACTCATCATCGTCCTGCGCGCCCAGCTGGTGCGCGTAATCCTCGGGGCAGGGGCCTTTGACTGGTCGGCGACGCGCTTGGTGGCTGCGGCGCTCGCCCTGCTCATTGTCTCGCTCTTGGCGCAGTCGGCGACGCTCCTTATTTCGCGGGCGTATTATGCGGCGGGCAACACGCGCAAGCCGTTTTATTTTGCGTTGGTCAACGTCTTCGTTTCGGTCGGTGCGGCCGTTACGCTGGCGAGCCTTTTCCACGAAAGCCAGTTCTTTCGCTTCTTTCTGGAGGGGATTCTGCGCGTGTCCGACCTGGCCGGCACCACAGTGCTCACGCTTGCGCTTGCGCTTGCGCTCGGTGCTATCGTCCAATGCGCCGTGGCGCTGTGGGCTTTTTCGAGGGACTTTGAACTCCTCGGGGGCGGCGGGCTGTGGCGCTTGAGCTTTCAGAGTTTTGCGGCGAGCGTCATCGGCGGCGTGTGCGCGTACGGCGTACTTGGCGTTACGGGGCTGTACCTCAATATCAATACGACGCTCGGCGTTTTTATTCAGGGCGCCCTCGGCGGGGTAGTGGGGCTTGCGGTAACGGCGACGGTCTTGTGGTTGCTCAAGGCCCCCGAGCTGTTTGAGGTGTGGGATGCGTTTGCGCGCCGGTTCCGCGACACGCCGCCGGTCGCCCTCGAACCGTCGGATATATCGTAGTCTTTAAAATAAGGCTCAAAATGCTAGTGGAGAAAAAACATATAGTATGATAAGATAATACATTATGACTACCATATCTATACCTATCACCCCCGAGCAAGAAAAATTTATCCGCTCGTATATAAAAGAGGGTAAGGCCGAGAACAAGGCGCAAGTCGTGCGTCGCGCCCTGTCGCATTTTGCAGAGGAGGAGGCGGTGCGTGCAGTGCTGGAAGCTGAGCGCGAGATCGTGGATGGGAAAGGGTTGCGTGGGGACTTGAGAAAACTCATACGCAAGCATGCTTAAGCTGCAATACGCGCCGGCTTTCTTTAAGCAATTCAAAAAGCTCGAGCCCTCACTAAAAGAAAAAGCGTTAAAGTCGGTAGAGCTTTTCAAAGACAAGAAACATCATCGTCGCCTGGGTGTCCATAAACTGAAGGGTGTCATGCGCGGTCGTTTTTCTTTTTCGGTAGATTTTCATCACCGCATTGTTTTTATTTGGGTTTCAGACGGCGAGGCCGCATTGCTTGCCATAGGCAATCACGACATATACCAATGAACAAGATTAGAAACTTCTCCATCATCGCGCACATCGACCACGGCAAGAGCACGCTTGCCGACCGTTTTCTTGAGACCACCAAAACCATAGAGGCGCGCAAGATGCGCGAGCAGGTACTCGACTCGATGGACCTCGAGCGCGAGCGCGGCATCACGATAAAGATGCAACCGGTGCGCATGGAGTACCAGGGCTATATCCTCAACCTCATAGACACGCCCGGGCATATCGACTTTAGCTACGAGGTGTCCCGCGCGCTTACCGCGGTCGAGGGCGCGATACTGCTGGTCGACGCGACCCAGGGAGTGCAGGCGCAGACCTTGACCACCCTGCGCAGTGCACGCGAGCAGGGGCTGGTCATCATCCCCGCCATTTCTAAAATAGATTCGCCGCTCGCCAACATTGCCGACGTGCAACTGCAGGTCGCCAAACTGCTCGATATCGAAGAGCGTGAAATACTTTTGTGCTCGGGCCGCACCGGAGAGGGGATAGAAGATTTGCTGAGGGCGGTGATAGACCGCGTGCCCCCGCCGCGCTCGGAACATGCGGGCACCATGCCGCAGGCGTTGGTGTTTGACTTTCAATACTCGGATCATCAGGGGGTTATCGTGTACTTCCGTCTGTTTGAGGGCAGTTTAAAAAAGGGTGACGCGCTTGAGTTTGCCGCGAGCGGCAGGCGGTTTAATGCACTCGAGGTCGGCACGTTTTCTCCCGCTCCAAAACCCGCCGCTTCGCTTAGTAGCGGCGAGATAGGCTACATAGTCACCGGCATCAAAGAGCCGGGCGTGGCCCGCGTCGGCGACACGGTGCGCGCGGCGCGCAGTACCACACAGCCGCTCGAGGGGTATGCCGAGCCCAAGCCTGTGGTGTGGGCGTCGCTCTACCCCGAGTCGCAGGACGATTTTACCGCCCTGCGGCAGGCGCTCCAGCGCCTGCGGCTCAGCGACTCCTCGTTGTCGTTTGAGGAAGAGTCTTCCGGCCTCTTGGGCAGGGGCTTCCGTTGCGGCATGCTCGGCATGCTCCACCTTGAGATAGTGACCGAGCGTCTGCGCCGCGAGGCGAACCTTAAGTTAATCGTCACGACGCCGAGCATCGAGTACGAAGTAGAGACCAAAGACGGCAAGCGCCTGAGCGTCTACTCGGCGCCGCAATTCCCCGAACACGGCTCTATAGCCAAAGTGTGGGAGCCGTTTGTCGAGGTTGAGATTTTGCTGCCGTCGGAGTACCTGGGCAACACGGTGACGCTGTTGTTTGAACACGAAGCAACTACCGAAGCGACGGAAAACTTTTCGGAGGGGCGTATCAAACTTACGGTGGTCATGCCCCTGCGCGAGCTGATGCGCAACTTCTTCGACAAAATTAAGAGCGCCACCTCGGGCTACGCCAGCGTTTCCTACCACATGCGCGAGTTGCGCGTGGCCGACGTCGCGCGGCTCGACATCTTGGTCGCCGACGAGCTGGTACCCGCATTTTCGCGCATTATCGCCAAACACCGCGTTGACGAAGAGGCGGTGGCCGCGGTCGAAAAGCTCTACCGGCTCTTGCCGCGGCAGATGTTTACCACCAAAATACAGGGCCAGGCGCTGGGGCGCATCGTCTCGAGCCGCACGCTCTCGGCGCTCAAAAAAGACGTCACCCAGCATATGTACGGAGGCGACATCACCCGCAAAATGAAGCTCCGCGAAAAGCAGAAAAAAGGCAAAAAGAAAATGCTCGACCGGGGCAAGGTCAACATCCCCGAGGACGTCTTTTTAAAGATGGTCAAGAGCGATTAGGTATAATACTTGATTTTTACAATTACTCTGGTATAGTACGAAGCGGCATGTTCTATTCGAGGCGCTATCCAGCGTTCATGTCCGGCATCCCGCCGTCCTCGAGCAAAAAGTGGGAAAACGTCATGACTCGAAAGTCTTCTACTTTCATCACCAGTGCGGCCGCAGCCACACTGTTGTCTTCCGGCGGTTGGGTCGTTTCCGGCGGTCCTGGTGTCAAAGATTGGGCTCCAGGGTTCGTTGGGAAGGAGATCGGCGAAGCCAATGTGGGCGAGATAAATCTTAACGTAAAAATCGGACCCCACGCCTCTCTTGGCTGCTTCTCTATCCCTTTGGAAAAGGATACGAAGTTCGACCGCCCCGAGCCGCACGTCCTGCATGTTATGTGCCCGACGATGCAGAAAACTTTTCACCCAAAACAGCAGGGCGGCGGCAAAAATCAGGTATGGCTCAAGTTCGTCAACTTGCGCCTCAAAGAGGGAGAGGTGACTCGCAAGCGCCAACAGGCATTGAAAAAGCTTGGAGTAGCCGGCAAGGAAGTTGTCGACCTAAAGGTCGCTGACGGCCGCAGGCAGATTGATGCCGTCTTGAGTGACGGCACGATACTGCGGATTCAGGGCAGCAGCCTGTACTACACCTCGATCCATCCCCGGTAATCTGCTTAACCACCAGGTTAGTACGTTACGGCCCCCGCCACTCGCGGGGGTCGCTTTCTCTTTACAAACAGGCGAGACCCCAAATCCTAGAGGCGTCGCCTCTAGGATTTGGGGTACAATAGTCACATATGGCGTATCGACGGACCGCATTTGCGCCCGAGGAGTGGTACCACTGCTATACGCGGGGAGTAGAGAAACGTCGGACATTTGAAAGTCCTCGAGATTACGAACGATTTCTCGAGGCACTTTATTTAAGCAATAGTAGCGAACAGACACCTCGGGGAAATTTTCAGCATCTTTCACATGGAGAGATAATGCAGTTGCCACGTTCCGATGCATTGGTTGCAATAGGAGCTTATTGTCTTATGCCTACCCACTTTCATCTTCTTATAAAAGAACTTAAGCCAGGCGGAATTACCAAGTTTATGCAAAAAGTTGGCACAAGTTATACGATGTATTTCAATATTAAGCGTGAGCGGGTGGGTGGTCTATTTGTGACACCGTTTCGTTCGAAACATATAAACGACGACCGATATTTGCAGCAGGTGGCGCAATATATACATCTCAATCCGCATGAAACTGTCGGATTAAAAGAGCTTAGAAATTATCCTTACTCAAGTTTTCCAGACTATTGTGGAGAAAGCCGCGTCACGCAGACAATATTAGACAAAGAAGCTTTTAATTTCTTTACCGACACCATGCCAGCACCAGAAACATTAATTGAGGAAGCTGCCGAATATTTTTCGACTCTAAAATCCTAGAGGCGTCGCCTCTAGGATTAGAACAGGAGGGCGAAGTAAGCAAAGATCATCGAGGCGATGATGAGCACGCCAAGGATACCCCCCCAGATGCGGGTATTGCGGTCGCGGTTTTTGCCGTACATGTCAAACACGCCTGTTACAATACCATAGAGTATGCGGGATTTCAAAAAAGACAGAAGCATCCGGTCGGGCAGGGGCGCGCGTAGCCGGCAGTACCTCAACATGGCCCTCGGGTTCGTAGTAATGGCCGCCCTGGGCGCAGTGGCATTGGGCTCGGCCCGCGCCGCCTGGGACATGTATCAAAAATTCTCCGACGCGAGTGCTGCCGATGCGGCGGCGCAGAGCGAACTGGCGGGCATGCAGGCGCAGTACCAAGGCGTTTCGGGCACGGTGAGCGACCTGCAGACCGAACGCGGACTTGAGGCGGCCATACGCGCGCGCTACGGAGTCGGCAAGCCCGGCGAGGGCGAGATAGACATCGTGCGGCAGGCCACCACAAGCAGCCAGAGTGTTGGCGGCGGCCAAAACTGGCTTGAGCGGCTTTTAGGCGCAGTTGTTATATGGTAAATTAGCCTGGCTCGGGACTTTGCGGGATTAGTTTAGTGGCAAAACATGTGCTTCCCAAGCATAGGACGCGAGTTCGATTCTCGCATCCCGCACAGACTTATGATATATTAATTTTTATGGACAAAACCGTAACTATTTATTCGACTCCGACCTGCCACTTTTGCAAAATGGCCAAGGAGTTTTTTACCGAAAAGGGCGTGGCGTTTACCGCCTACGATGTCTCGCAGGACGCAGTTAAGCGCGAGGAGATGATTAAGATGACGGGCCAGCTCGGCGTGCCGGTTATCGTGGTGGGGGGCGACGTGATGGTGGGCTTTGACAGAGAAAGGTTGGCGGGCAAGCTTGGCATCACGGTCTAGTGCCCCCGGCAGGAATTGCACTTGCATCGACCCCTTAGGACGGGGCTGTTCTATCTGTTGAACTACGGGGGCGTTCACAAACTGTAACAAATTTTCTCCTGCTATACTATTTTTATGGCCGATGACTTACAGCAGTTAAAGCAAGAGGTAGAGAAGTTGCGGGCGGTCACCGAAGATACAAACAAACTGGTGCACAGGATGCGCCGTGGCGGCCGGTGGGCGCTGTTGTTCCGGATTATCTGGTGGCTCACCATTTTGGGCGTCACGGGCGCGGCATACTACTATTACCTGCAACCCTACGTCGGGCAGGCAATGAATGCCTACAACAACACCAAGGATTTGCAGGTGCAGATACAGAAATTCTTTGCCCAGTTCGGGCGCACGTCTAACTAAGTGCTTGGGGCCGGGATCGAACCGGCGACCTATTCCTCTTCAGGGAAGCGCTCTACCAACTGAGCTACCCAAGCAGATTGGTCGATTCTAGCCTAGTTTGAGCGAACTTTCAATTTAGCCTGGCGGCCCTTGTCGAGCTTGGGGAGGCGGATTATAAGCAGGCCATGCTTTTCGGTCGCTTCGGCCTCCTCTATCTCGACCTCCTGCGGGAGCGTTATGGTGCGGGTAAACGAGCCCCAATACAATTCTTGAAAGAAGAAGTCGCCCGCCGTGCCCTCGGTGTGGCGCTCGCGCTTGCCGCGGATAGTCACCAGGTCGCGGGTTATCGAAACATCGAGGTCCTCGGGGCGCACGCCGGCTATCATGGCCTTGATGATGATGTGGGTCGGGGTCTGGTAGACGTCTACCGCAAGCTCGCCGGCCTCCTCCTCGGCCTCTATGGCCTCGACGGGGAGACTGCGCTTAGCGGTGGGGGCATAGGACGCGCCGCCGCTTTCTATTTCGTCAAAGGTGTCGGCCTCGCCGCCGCCCGTCAACCATTCAAATAGTGATTTTTTAGCCATACCGTGTTAACAGTAGTCGCGCTCGGGCTGTTTGATACGCTCGACCATCAAGAGCGTCGCGATGATGCCGAACCAGATGCAGAGGAAGACCCAAAAGGTCGCATCGCCGCCCATCCCCAGTATAAAAAAGTTAAAGAGTGTATGCAATGCTACCGCAAGGATAACTCCACCGACCGCGGCCCATCGCCGCACCGCCGCCGGCTTGGCATACGAGAGCGCGATTGAGATGCCGATGGTCGCCGAGGCGAGTGTGTGGAGCAGGCTCGCGCCGATAAAGCGCAGGTCGCCGGTTACGATAGTGCGCAGTACCTCGCCGTGCATCAGCGGCGAAAACAAAAACAGCGCGTTTTCGAGCGCGGAGAAGCCGAGTGCCGCGGTGACGAGGTAAATAACAGCGTCAAGCGGCTCGTCAAAAGCGGCCCATCGCAGGCCGCCCAAGTACGCGGCGATAAATTTAAAGCCCTCTTCGAGGAGGGCCCAGGCAAAGAGCAACAAGAGACTGCCTTCGGCAAAGTATTGCATCGCCTGCCGCTCAAGCGGCAGGACCAACGGCACTGCCATCATGCCGAGTATGAAAGAAAGAAAAATATACCGCTTGGGCTCGGGTTGGCACCGGTCCTCGAGGAGCCAAAACGCGAGCCATAGGAGTGCGGGGAGTATCCCGCCGAGCGCCGCTATGAGGATTGCCGGGTTGGCCATGCTGAGACCATTATAAGCCCTTTTTCGCCCATACTTTGCCAGATTTCTTCGGTGACAAACGGCATAAAGGGGTGGAGCGTTTTAAGTATGATGTCGAGCGAGCCGCGCAGAGCCGCCGCGCGCGATTGCGCACGCGCTTTGTCGGAGCCCTTTAACATCGGTTTGCTCTCCTCTAGTATCTCGTCGGCAAAACGCTTCCAGACAAATTGGTAGATGCAGTCAAAAGCCAAATCCAACCGGTAGGTTTCGAGATGTTTGGTCACTTCGGCGGCCCCGGCGGAAGCCTCTGCGGCAACAGACTCGTCCTCGGCCATAACCGGCCCTTCGCCCGCGGCCGTCTTATTTTCGAGTACGAACCGGGTGATATTCCACACTTTGTTGGCAAAGTGTTTGTACCCGCGTATTTTTTCTTCCGATATTTTGCTGTCGGTGCCGGGCGCCATGCCGGCGATAAGCGCCACGCGCACCGCATCGGTCCCAAACTTTTCGCCCATCTCAAGAGGGTCGACATTGTTGCCGAGCGATTTAGACAGTTTGCGCCCCTCTTTGTCCCGCACGAGTCCGTGCAGGTACACTGTTTTAAACGGTATCTCTCCGAGATGAAACTGGCTCATGAGTATCATGCGCGCGACCCAGAAAGGCAAAATATCGTAACCGGTTTCAAGCAGAGTGGTTGGGTGGTACGTCTTGAGGTCCGCTGTTTCAGCCGGCCAACCGAGGGTTGAGAGGGTCCACAAAGCCGAGGAGAACCATGTGTCAAGTACGTCGGTATCCTGCTCCCAGCCGGCACCGGGGGAGTCAATACTCACTTTAATTTCCCCTCCTTTAAACCAAGCGGGGATGCGGTGACCAAACCAGATTTGGCGCGAGATGCACCAGTCGCGCAGATTGTCTATCCAATGGGAGTAGGTCTTTTCAAAATAGTTCGGGATTATTTCTATTTGCCGCGTTGCGACGGGCTCGCGCATCAGCTCTTTGAGGCTCTTGCCGCCTCGGTCTTTGACGGGTTTGTTGACGTCGATAAACCATTGGAGTTTCGGTAGCGGCTCGACGATGCCACCGGTGCGCTCGGCGGTGGAGATATTTTGTACAATCGTTTCTTCTTTTACAAACAGGCCTTCCTGTTTGAGCCACTCCAAAACTATTTCGCGCGCCTCGGTCACTTTTTTGCCGTTGAGCGGACCGTCGACGGTCATTTTGGCGAGCTCACTGATGACCTGTGGGCGCGCCGCAATGTTGTGGCGTTCGGCGATGTCCCAGTCGGTTTGGCTGTGCGCGGGAGTCACGCCGAGTGCTCCGGTGCCGAAGGCGGGGTCGACCGACTCGTCGGCGATTATTTTTATATGCACCGGTACGCCGCAAAAAACAGCGTCGTACTCTTTGCCGACAAACTCCTTGTAACGCACGTCATCTGGGTGCACCGCCACCGCCGTATCGCCGACCTTTGTCTCGAGCCGCGTGGTCGCAACCGCGATGGGGAAGTCTTTGCCGTATTTAAACGTCACCAGTTTTGCCGGGCGCTCTTCGTACACTATCTCGTCGTCCGAGATGGTGGTTTGACCTTTCGGGTCCCAGTTGACGATGCGGTTGCCGCGGTAAATAAGCCCCGCGTCGTACATGCGCACAAACGCCTCCATAACCGCGCCGTAGCGCGGCGCATCCATGGTGTAGGCATAGCGCGACCAGTCGAGGCTCGAGCCCATGCGGCGCAGTTGGTTGAGAATGTTATTTTTATTCTCTTCTACAAAAACATCTATGCGCTTCAACAGCTCTTCGCGGCCGAGGTCGTGGCGCGACTTCTTTTCGGCTTTTTGAATATCTTTTTCGACCCGTGCCTGCGTGGCTATGGCCGCCGAGTCGGTGCCGGGTATCCACAACACTTTTTTGCCGCGCATGCGCTCAAAGCGCACCAGCGTGTCTTCGATGACCAGCATAAGCGCGCTCCCCATGTGGAGCGTGCCGGTGACGTTTGGCGGCGGCAGCACTATCGAAAAGGGCTCAGTGCGCGGCTTGCCGTCTACGGGCGGCAAATTGTCGGGGTTAAAGTAGCCGGAGTCCTCCCACTGTTTATATATAGCGCCCTCAACGGCCTTTGGGTCGTAGGGTTTGAGAAACTTCTCCGGAACATCAGCCATATAAAGCCGATTTTACAACATTTTTTGAGCTATAGAAAGGTTGCCGGTGGCTTTAAATTCTTTCGGGGGTTCGTGCCAGTCGCCGGTTAAAAGGTGGCAGAGGGCCGCTTCAGCTATCATAATCGCGTTGTCGCCGGTTATGCCCAGGTGCGGCAAGCGGTACTCCACATCGGGGAACTCGTCTAAAACCATTTTTTGCAATTGCTCTCTTATATAGCTGTTGGCCGCGACGCCGCCGCCGATGACGAATGTTTGTGCGCCGGTGTCGATAAGCGCCTTGCGCGCTTTGGCGACGAACACATCGGCGACCGCATCCTCGAACTCGGCAGCAAAGGCCGCAATTTCGTCGGCGGAGAGTTTTTGTATACCGCCAAGGTCGCGCAGGGCGTAGAGCGCCGCTGTCTTAAGGCCCGAAAAAGAAAAGTCGCAGGTCCCCGAGTTGAGCATCGGGCGCGGGAGCTTTGGCATCGCAGAAACTTGCCCAGAAAAAGGTCCTCGGGTCGGCTCCGCCTCAACCAGACCATTTTTCTGCCCAAGTTTCTGCGAGCCTCGGTGCTTCTGTGCAAGTTTCGAAATCTCCGGACCGCCGGGGTAGGGGAGCCCGAGCATGCGCGCAACTTTGTCGAACGCTTCGCCCACGGCGTCGTCCAGTGTTTTGCCGACAATCTCGTACTTAAACCAGCTCTTAGTCAATACAAGTTCCGTATGCCCGCCGGATACTAGCAATGCCAGCACCGGCAACTGTATATTTTCGAGCCGACCATTTTGAACAAGAGACGAGATGATATGCCCCTCCATGTGGTTGGTGGGGAGGAGGGGGAGGTTTTTTTCTGCCGCGAGTTTTTTTGCAAACTCAATACCGGTCCACAGCGCGGGCTCAAGCCCCGGGCCGTGCGTTACCGCAACAGCGTCGTATGAGTCGTCTTTAAACTGCTCAAAAAGCGCAGGCAAGTTTTTTAAATGCTCGCGCTTAGCGAGGTTTGGGTACACCCCGCCGTAGGGCGAGTGGAGAAGTGCTTGGCTAAGCAGCGCCGCTTTTTTTGTTTCAAATATAAAACCCTCAGGAGTTTTTGTACCCTCAACTAGAGCTATCCCTGTTTCATCTCAGGAAGTTTCTATCGCAAGCACTTTCATTGGTGCACCCTGAGAGATTCGAACTCCCGGCCTACCCCACGTCAAGGGGTCGCTCTACCAACTGAGCTAAGGGTGCGCAGAAATAGAATAGCAAAAATGTCAAAAAAGTGCTATTTTGCAATGCAAGGAGGAGTGGCTGAGTGGTCGAAGGCACCACACTCGAAATGTGGCGTGGG
>JBBUFU010000034.1:0-13253 GCA_038056365.1 Patescibacteria group bacterium | reverse complement strand
ATAGGCGGGCAAGTCCCCCACAAAATCTTTAAACCCGCTTAAGGCTTCCCCGAGCGGCTTGCCCTCCTTGTCGACTGTCTCTTGCGATATGCCGGTGAGCTCTTTGATAAAGGCCGAGAGTTCCGGATTTTTTATAGGCTTAACGTAGACACAAAAAGAGCCGGCTTCCTGCAGTTTGTCCACCCGTATCGCGCCTATTTGGATAACTTCGCGATATTCGCCCGGCCCGCTCCAGTTGCGCGCCATCGCCCCCTCCCACGAGGTAAACTCGGTGTCAAACAGTACA
Organism: Patescibacteria group bacterium; assembly: GCA_038056365.1. GTDB lineage: Bacteria > Patescibacteriota > Minisyncoccia > Phycocordibacterales > SBAW01 > GWA1-54-10. The sequence continues at coordinate 12,967 of JBBUFU010000034.1, read as the reverse complement.
AACTTTTCCGGGAGCGGCATGCTAAGAGGCTCGCGTCGTGCGCCAATGCCATACGGCGGTGATAAACAGAAGTAGCGTGGTCACGGCCGAGATGCCGCAGTACATGCACAACGCGCCGATGACAAAAAATTGAAAGAGCTCAAATCCGATTGAGAGAACAAACCCGATGCCGGTGTATACCAGGACGCCGAGGCGAAGTCCTTTTGAGTACGGGTCGATAACGAGGAGGATGCCGAGCGCGAACATGTACAGATAAAAAAAGAATCCCGCATAGGCAAACGGCAACCCCAGCGGGCCGCCTATCATGGTGTAGGGAGAGGCCAGTACTATCTCGCACCCCTTGAGCGCGCACCCCGGGATGACGCCGAGCAGGTGGTAATACGAAAGGAATGCCGTGTCGCCAAGACCGACCAGCGCGAGCGCCAATAATATATAGGGCGTGAGTTTCATAATTTATATACTACCACCGTCGCGGAGGTCCTCGCGCCGGCGCACGGTGTGCTCGTCCATGCCAAACAGGTGCGCCACCTCGTGCCAGATGGTCTCGCGGATGATACGGCGTAAATAATTTTCATAAGTCATTCTGTCATTTTGCAAAATGTTTGAATGACTTAGCTCGCTCGCTTCTTCCTCGATGGGCTTTTGGTACAGCGTAATCGTGTCGGGCATGGTCGCACCCATGCCGTACCAGTCGCCGCGCATGGGGTACGGGATGCCTTGGTACAGCCCGAGCAAAGTTTCGTTGGGTCCCAAGCCCTCGTTTTTTCTGACTTCGGCCGAGGGCTCGTCCTCCACCAAAAACGCCACGTTTTTAATATGCGGGCGAAACTTCTCCGGTATCGCGTTAGGAAATTCCTCCTCTATAAGTTGTTCAAATTCCTCGCGGGTCATTGACTAAAGTGTAACAAATTTCTACTATTGCCGACGGCGGTACTTTGGTTTCGGCCTTACCTGCCCTTTGTCACTCAAACAGGAGATGTGCCATGACGGCCTCCTTGACTAAACTGCCTACCCTTTCGAGACTCGTTGCTGAATTGGACGGCTCATACCCCGGTGTCTCACTGCTCGATATAGTTACTAATCGCATGCAGTGGGTAATGCAAGCGGTTGGAATGGATGTGACAACGACAAACTGGATGTTCGTCGGGAAAGGCAGGCTTGCCTCTGACAATTTACTGTCCGGTACTTGTAAGGTTGAAACCTTTCGAGACCATGTAGAAAAAGGAGGTCTTGCCTATAAGACTTCTCTTGAGATACGGATTGCTGAAGGGCGAAACCGCGACCTCGTCATTAAAACGTGGAGCGGTGACACTTTCGGCGAAAGTCTGACCCGTGTCTCGATAGTAGGAGAAGATTACAACTTCCCCATTATCGGGCATCCTCACCCTTACACGAAAAGAGGGGCGTTGAAGGATGTGTTTGATTCCTACATCGGGCCGTTTAAGTTGCCCAAGGGAAAGTCCTACCTTCTTGAGGGTGTGACTGATGGGCACATATTTCTTGCCCTTCTCGCGCTTGAGATGTACATCAAATTTGGAGACCTCACTGCAACCCTAGATTTCTCCAACTTTTCGATGCCAGACTTCAGTAAAAAACTGGAGAAGGCAATACAAAAAACGGGGTGGGGCGACTGAGATTGAACCGCGCGATAATCGCGCGGTTTTTTATTTGAGTAGGCTCTTAAACTTGTTCTGCACTTTTTCGACCTTGGGGACGATGATTAGTTGGCAGTAGCCCGCGTCTTTGTGGCTTTCGTAATATTTTTTGTGGTAGTCCTCGGCCGGGTAAAACTCCTTCAACGGCTCGACAGTCGTCACGATGCGCTTAACGGCCGCGCTTTTATTCAGGACATCAATATAGTGCTGAGCTTTTTCGCGTTGGCGCTCGGTGGTGTAAAAAATTACCGAGCGGTACTGGGCGCCGATGTCGTTACCCTGCCCGTTTACCTGCGTCGCGTCGTGCGTGCTAAAAAATACCTGCAACAATTCCTCAAAACTCAACTCATCGAGGTCAAAAACTATTTTAGCTACCTCCACATGGCCCGTGTCGCCCTTCGAAACCTGTTCATACGTCGGGTTCGCACTCTTCCCTCCGGTATACCCCGGCTCAACCGATTTGACCCCTTTGAGCATTGCAAACACCGCCTCGGTGCACCAAAAGCACCCTCCGCCGAAGACTATTGTCTCTTGCATAAATCTATTGTATCATATTGCCAGACGGAAACAGCTTCACCCCTGAAGACGGAGAGAACCATGTTGCCCAGTAACAGCCCCGACCGCGCCAAGGCGGCGGTCTATGCCGACGTATTGCGTGCGGAGGCCAGAAAAGCGCGCCAGGCCGGTGACTACCGCGAGGTACTGCTCGCTTTCGCCCAAGTCCTGCAGGAAGGGCTCCGGGATAAGCACGAAATCCCCGGCGCCCGCGGTTTGGACTGGACGCTCCGCGGCGGCATCGCCCTGATGACCGCCTCGCGCGAGATGCCTTTTAATCCGCATACCGCGGACGCGCTCTTTGCCGAAGGCAACGCCCTCATCAGGCAGTCCATGGCCGACCTGCACCGGGTCTCCGTTGCCGCCTAGTTTCCCACCGCCGAGCGAAAGCTTGGCGTTTTTTATTTCAAATATTTTTTGCCTTTTAATTTGTCGGGCAGGTAGGATTCTTTGTCGTACAACTTATAGCCTTTGTGATAGCCCAGGTCTTTCATTAGTTTGGTCGGGGCGTTACGCACGCGCATGGGTATTGGCAGATTGCCGGTTTTTTTGACGTCGTCCAGCGCCTCGAAGTAGGCGTCGTAACTTTTGCGGCTCTTTTTGCACTCGGCCAGGTAGGCCACGCCGTGGGCCAAGTTGATGGCGCACTCGGGGTAGCCTATTTTTTGGCACGCCTCAAACACTGCGTTGGCTACGACGAGCGCGGTCGGCGCGGCCAGCCCCACGTCCTCGCTGGCAAACACCACCATGCGACGGGCGATAAACAACGGGTCCTCCCCCGCCTCGACCATCCGCGCCAGATAGTAGAGCGCCGCGTCGGGCTGACTTGCCCGCATACTCTTAATAAACGCGCTTATGGTGTTGTAGTGCTCCTCGCCTTTTTTGTCGTAGCGCAGGTGCGCGCTTTGGATAGTCTCTTTTAGACTCCCCAGCGAAATCTTGCCGTAGAGTTTTTGCGCGTTCTCCAGCACGGTGATAGCCTGCCGTGCGTCGCCCTGCGCCATTTGCACCAGCCAGTCGCGCGCGTCTTTAGGCACTTTGAGTTTAGTGCGGGCGATTATTTGCTCCATCTCTTTTTCGCCAAGCTCATTTAGTACAAAGACACGGCAGCGCGAGAGGAGCGCCGGAATTACCTCGAAACTCGGGTTTTCGGTCGTAGCGCCGATAAGCGTCAGCTCGCCGCGCTCGACAAACGGCAAGAGGAAGTCCTGCTGTGCTTTGTTAAAGCGGTGTATCTCGTCGACAAACAAAACCTTGGGCCGCTCGTCGAATTTTATCTGCCCCTTTTTGTCGAGCATGCGCTTAATGTCCTCTTTGCCCGAGTCGACCGCCGAAAGCTCGTGGAACTCGGCGTTAAGCGCGTTGGCGTAGATGCGCGCCAGTGGCGTCTTGCCACTCCCCGGCGGCCCCCACAAAAGAAAAGAGAAAAGATGCTTGCCTTCAACCGCTTCGCGCAGGGGCTTGCCCTTGCCCACCAAGTGTTCTTGTCCGGCAAACTCCTTGAGGCTCGTAGGGCGTATCCTGTTGGCCAAAGGCTCCATGCCCCTAACTATACGCTTTTGCCTATTTTGCGGTACACATTTTTACTTGACATTTAATAATAAATATGATAAGATTCTCACCAGCGTCCTTTGGTATTTAGTAGAGGAGAAACGGCCATGTCAGCGGAAGAACGGCCCCGCGCCGTAATAGTCAACCGCTGTTTCGTACAGCGCCCTAAAGACCGCAAACTGCTCATCATCAGGCGGTCGCCGACCGATACAAACAATCCCAACCTTTGGGAGGTCCCCGGCGGCAAGGTGGACACCGGGCAAGATCTTGCCAACGCCCAAGAGCGGGAGGTAATGGAAGAGACGGGGCTGGTCATCCAACCGACCGAACGTCTGGTCACCCTCGAGAGCTTTATGATTACCGAGGGCAAGTATGCCGGCATGCTTTATCTCGCACTCTTCAGCATCACCAAGTTGGTGAACGGAAAGGTGACCTTGAGCCAAGAGCATACCGACTTCGCCTGGGTCACCTATGACCAGATGCTCACCTCAGCCCTCACGATCGAGGTCAAAAAGGCTGCCATCACGCTCGAAAAATATCTCAAGTGAATCTCGCCCGACAGGTCGCCCGACCTCGTTGGGCGACTTTTTTTATAAAGAAAAAGCCCGCGCCGAAGCGCGGGGTAATGCTGTTTAGGAAACCAACTGGCCAATGCGCTCGAGATACCCGCCGATCGTCTGCTTTTTCTGCAGGATGTGGTCGTACTGTCCGCGAGCGTCATTCGCCGTCTCGATCAGCGCCAGATTGAAGCGCTGAAGCATGACCTGCGGGATGGTGCGCTTGTGGGCGGCGGCGAGCATAACTTGAAGTTTCTGGTCGTCGAGTTCTTCGATTGAAATCGAGAGCGGATCCGCCTCGTACCAAAAGCGCACCGGCGTCGACGACATAGATTGCTCGTCCCACTGCGTCTTCGGGAGCCACGATACGGCCAAGTAGTAGAGCGTGCGGTCCCGCGCGAGCAGGTAGTGTCCTGTGCTGATCGAAGCGAGGCTTTCATCATCTCCCTCTTGATCGAGCGGTTTGCGCGGAGCTGTTGGGTACGTTTCGAACACGTACTTGCCCTGCGGAAAACCTCCACCCGTCTCGGCGCATTCGAGAAAGACCTCGTTCGGCCGGATCTGATTCCAAACAACCTCGCCATCTCTGGCTCGCCACAAGAGAGGGAGTGGAGAATTTACCACCCGCTCGACGCCAAACGTTCCGTCGTATTTCAGAATCTGCCTGACGGATTTCAGTCCGCGCAGATAGTTGACGGGCAATTCCTTGATGGCCGCGCGGAGAATCGGCACCCACTGCTCTGCCTGAATGAAGGCAGGGTCGATCTTCTCTTGGCCGGTCACAAACGCCACGACATCTTGGTCAGTACCCCTGGTCGTAACCATGTTGGGTTCCTTCCTTGGTTTGAGTGAAATGTACTTCGGGACCAACGTCCCGGCAAAACAATACAACAACGTATTTATTTAGGCAAGTCCAGCTTGGCGATGGCGTCGCTGAAGGTGAGACCTACTTTTTTGCCGGGGTTAAAGATATTTTGCGGGTCGAATATTTTTTTAACTTCCATAAAGAGCGCCAGCATCTCGGGACCGAACATTTTGCCGACATACGGCGTGCGCACCAGGCCGTCGTTGTGCTCGCCGGTTATCGAGCCGCGGTACAGGGCCACCAGGTCGTACACTTTGTGGCTCAACTCGTCTATTACTTTGGCGAGGCCGGGCGTATGCGGGTCGACCAGCGGGATAATGTGGAAGTTGCCGTCCCCCACGTGCCCCGCCACGGTATAGACGAGGTTGTATTTCGAAAGAATTTTTTCGAGCTTGGGCAAAAACTCCGGCAAGGTTGCAGGCGGCACCACAAAGTCGTCAATAAACGGCGCCGTGCGCTTGCCGCGGATTTTTTTGCGCAACAAGTTAAAGCTCTCGCGCCGCACCGCCCAGTACTTGCGCGAGGCGGCTTCGTTTTTGGCGACACGCACGCTCTCGTGCTCGCGGTTGTGCTTTACCTCTGTCATCAGGGCCTCAGCGCGCTCCAGCGCCTCTTTTTGCGTGTCACCGCGAAACTCCACTATCAAGACCAGCTTGGGCACGCCGCCCGTAAGCGCCATCAGGAGCTCGGGGATAAACGAGATGCCGAGCGCGATAAGGCCGGTCTTCATTTGGCCCGCAAGCTCGGGGAGGTATCGCATGGCAATCGAAAAGGTGTGGTCGTCGTACGACTCAAAACTGTCGGGCTTATATTTGAGCACCTCGGGCACTAACTCGCCGAGCTGAGAAAGGTTGCGGACAAAAATTATTGTCATCGCCGAAAATGGTTTTGGCTTTACCAGCTTAAATTTTATTTTGGTGATGATACCGAGCGTGCCTTGCGCACCGACCATAAGGCGCGCGAGGTTGAGCGAATGTACGCCATCCCCTATGTCCCATAGCGCATAGCCCGACGAATTCTTTTCGACATGGGGTTTATTTTTCGCGATCACAGATGCGTGCACCGGCGTCGCCACCAGCGCGGAGACCTTGCGGTACAAGTCGCCCTCGTAGCCGGGCTCCTGCAGTTTGGCACGCAGGGCGTCACCCTCGAGATTTTTTAAAAGATGCAGCTCCCCGTCGGCGAGCGCGACCTCAAGCTCCTCGACCCAGCGGGCGGTTTTGCCGTACTTTAAATTTTTTTCCCCGCCGGAGTCGTTGGCCGCCATACCGCCGACGGTGTTAATCTCGCGGCTCGCGGTATAGCTCGGGAGTTCGAGGCCGAATTTTTTTGTCTCTTTGTCAAAATCCCTAAAGAGCATCCCCGGCTCGACTGTCGCCTCGGTGTCCTTTAGCTCAAGCAGTTTATTGAGATGCGTCGTGTCGATGATTATAGAGTCGTTTAGGGGCCCACCGGACATATCGGTCCCCGCCGCGCGTACCGTGAGCGAAACGTGCGCCTTGGGCGTCTCTTTTTGCCCGTTAGCGTAGCGCACCAGGGCGCAAATGTCCCCGGCGCTCTGCGCGCGCACTACCACCTGCGGCACCACCCGAAACAAACTGGCGTCACGGGAGTTTTTATCGAGGGTCGCGGGAGAGTCGTCAACTTCGCAGCGCACTATGGTGCGCAAATCGTCGGCTAAAGACATACGGCAATTGTACCGCTAAAATTACGGCGCGTAGGTCGTGCTCAGTATGTTCGAGGAGACGTTGCCGTTGCCCGCCGCGGAGTGGACCGCCTGCACCGGGATAAATATCGTAACAGCGCCGGGACTTAAGGGTGTTACCACAAACGAGTAGTTTCTCCCGTCGAGCGGCGCAATAGCCTGCGCGGCGGAGGCTGTCCCGTTTTGTACCGACACGCTTGCCGCACTAAAGTCGCTGAGCGCAATCGTGCTGTTGAGCGTGATAGTAATAGGGCCACCGACCGACGAAGGCATTGGGTCGGGCATCAGCGCCAAATGCGGCGCCAGCGAATCGTACAATATGCTGTATTGCGCGGCGGTGTTGCCGGTACCCGCCTGGTCATGCACAGAGTCGGCGCTGAGGCTGATGGTTATAACGTTATTGTCGGTCGGGGTGACAAAAAAGTTATATAAGGCGTTACCCACGGCGTACAGACCGCTTATAAAACCGTTCACTACATCAAGGCTCGCCGCCGAAAAATCAACGACTGCATGCGAAAACGAGACCGAAAACGGTATGGGCGTTTGATTGGTCGGGTCGGCGGCCGGGGACGACAGCGTCGCGATGACCGGCAGTTCGGGCTCCGTCGACAGTAAAAATCCGTCGAACGCGATCCCGCCGCTTGGGCTACCCGAGCCGGGACTCTCGAGACGGGTGGTTATTTTATATTTCTGTCCGTCGCTCCAATATTCATACGACTGCGCGGGCGACTTGCTGCAATTTTGAGCCGGGTCGCGCGGCATAATGAAGTCATACCTGCTATTCCAGGTATAGTCGGACCCGTCGGGTATCCAGTTGTCCCCCGCCGGGCCGCAATCGCTCACCCATGCGGTCGCCAGGGGATAGCGGCCCGTGTCAATGCGGTATATCTCGAGCGTGCCGCCGATGGAACGCAAATCCGACAAACGTCTGACATCGCGCGCCTTGGCTTTGCTGTTCTGCAAAAATACTAAAACAAACGTCGACAAAATGCTGATAATGGCAATGACTACCAGCAACTCAAGCAAAGTAAACCCCCTACGAGATACAGCCGCCGTGGGCATGAATCTATTATATGCCTATTTTAGAGACCGCCTTATTTATTGTATGGGATTCTCACCGCGGATAAGCCGTATCAACACCATAATAATGGCGACGACCAAAAGCACGTGGATAAACCCGCCGATGGTGTAGGACGTGACCAAACCGAGCAGCCACAAAATTACCAGTACCGCCGCAATAGTTATAAGCATAAAAATTTTATAAAATTATTCGAGTAAACGCCCCAGAATGCACAAGCGGCCCAGAGGCCGCTTGTGCACGTGGCCGAGCCCTAAAAGTTGCCGATTTTGTCGGCGTCTTTGTCGTGCTGACTCTTCTCTTTGTTGTCCTTTTGTTCCTGTCCCTGCTCGTCCATGATCTTCGTGTCCTTTTGGTCTTTTTCTTTTTTGTCGTCGCGGTCCATATATCTATTTTGTTTAAGTTTGATACTGGATAATGCTCGACCTGACTCAACCGTAGCAAAGGTCGTCTGAACTGAGCATTAAGACCAAAACAAAGGCCTTATTTTTGCAGTGCGCCGGGATGGCGGACGCTCCAGGCAAAGAGCGCCGCCGCTCCGGCCGCCGCGACGTTTAAAGACTCGGCGCGCGGGTGCATGGGTATGGCGAGGGACAGGTCGACCAACGGACGTACGGCAGGGGGGAGCCCTTGCCCTTCGTTGCCGAGGACAAGGACTGTCGGTTTTTCAAACCCGGCCGCCGATAGAGGAGCCGGCGCACCCTGTTCGAGCGCCGCAATGCAAAATCCGCGCTTGCGCAGGTCGCTTAGCGTCTGCTGATAGCCTTCGATGACGACGAGCGGGACGCGAAACGCCATACCGGCGGAGACTTTTAAAACGGCGTCGGTTATAGGTGCCTGCCCTACCGTGGGCAACAGCACGCCGGCCGCGCCGAAGGCGGCGGCCGAGCGGATAAGAGCGCCCACATTGTGAGGGTCTTCGACCCCGGCAAGCATGACCACCATGGTGTCGGGTGTAACCGCAAGCGAGGCTATAAAGTCCGCATAGGTTTTGAGCAGGCGGCTGAGCGATATCTGCGCCACCGGCGCGCCTCGCTCGTCCTCGAAAACCTTGAGCACCGCCTGCGGCGCAAATTCTTTAGCCTGCGTTACCGCGTGCTTGCCGTGGGCGTATGTCTTTGAGCGCTTCATGGGTCGCATTGTAGCAGAGAAAAGAAAAAGCCGCCCTCTCGGGCGGCTTTTTCTTCAACTGCGGCTGAATTAGCCGCGGGTTACGTTGACGGCGCTGAGGCCTTTTTCGCCTTCCTTCACCTCGAAGGAGACGGTGTCGCCCTGCTTGAGCTCGTCAAACATGACGCCGTTGAGATCCTTGGAATGGAAGAAGAGGTCCTTCGCCTCGCCTTCGCGAGAGATGAATCCAAATCCGCGATCCGTAAGGGTCTTGATGGTTCCTGTCATACTTTTTTGATTTTGTTTTTTCTTTGAGAAATCCGACCCGCTTTCTTTAGTCTCTTAAGACCCCCCTAGCATAGCAGGTATTATGTTTATTGTCCAGCGGCCACCCTGTCCCGCAACCGCATGGCATTTCCGTGGCTCAACATACCGAAGTAAGACTGCACCGTAGCGTCTTCTTTCTCTTTTCCTTGTACATTACGCAACATTCTTTTCTTTGTGCTTGTCCGCAAAACCCGATGGTCGGCAAAATGCACCCAACCCAAGAAGTCGACGCCGGAGGTGATGGTACTAATCGAAACTTTGTTCGGATGCAATTCGAGTTTTAACTCGTCACGCAAAAAGACTACGATATATCGTAGTCTTTTCTCTAACTCTTGTTTGTCGGGCGATAGAAGCACAAAGTCATCGGCATAGCGGATATAGTGTTTTGCTTTGAGTTTGTGTTTAATGTACTGGTCAAATTCGTTCATGTAGATGTTTACCAAAAGTTGGCTCGTCAAATTGCCGAGCGGGAGGCCCTTGAAGGAAGTCGGACTTCCTTCAGTACAGAAGCTACTGACCACTTCGCGCAGGAGGGAGAGGATTTTTTGGTCGGGTATATATTGCTCCAGAATTGCAAACAAAACTTCGTGGTCGATTGAAGCAAAGAATTTGCGGACGTCGCACTTGAGCACCCAGCAGGTGCGGGTATGATTTTTAGAGACTTTATAGGCAAGACTTTTAAACCGGTCCATGGCTTTGTGTGTGCCCTTCCCCACACGACAGGAATAACTTTCATATATGAACGTGCGGTCGAAGAACGGATAGAGTTGGCGGTAGATGGCGTGGTGCAGGAGCCGGTCGCGTACGCTCGCCTTGTGTATGTCGCGAGGCTTGGGGTCGGATATTTTGAAATGTTCGTACCCACCATGGCAGTAGGTCTGACCTACTAAATCACAATGAAGCTTGTGGACGTTGTCAAACAGATGATATTGAAATTGCCGCACATCAATCTTTTTGCGCTTACCAACCAAAAATTCCCGCCACGCCGCAAGCAAATTTTCTACCGAAATGATATCTTCATATTTATGACCAAAACGAATCCGGTCCATTTGTCTAAGGATGCCCCCCCCCGCAAATCGCGCAACCGCAGTTTGTCCCCGTGGTTTTGGCGCTAAAGGACGCCTATGGCGTTTGGCAGGAACTCTTGCCCCACAGCAGTAAAATCCAACGGCATACCCTCGGCGAAAAAATAGACAGGCTGTTGCTTGAAACGCTTGAATTCGCATTTCGAGCTAGCTATCTCTCAGGACAGCAAAAAATATCAGCCGTTGAGAGTGCTGTAGTACGGCTTGATTTGGTGAAATTCTTTTTGCTCGTTGCCTGGGAAATCGACATGCTCACCGACAAGCAGTACGCGCGCCTGTCGGCTCCGCTTGTAGAGTCCAGCAAAATGCTCGTCGGATGGAAGACATACCTTGAAAAGAAAACCCCATGAGATGGCGGCTTTGCCTATCTCACGGGGAAAGAAAACAGTAGCGGAGCAGGAGACGATTCTCGGCATTCCACCTGTTGTCGTTGTCGAGCCGGTTGACGTTGGCGTTCCACCTGCCGTCATTGCGGTTGACGTTGAGAACCGAGACGCTTTGTGCCATGCGCCATCTATGCCACTGCCCTTCGAGTACACCACAAGGGTACTTCATTTTTCTAACACGGAGTACCGTGAAGAAAAATTAGTCGCTCTCGGGGCTGTATCTGATGCGGAGCCGTTAACTCCCTAGCGCACGACACCAACTCTCTTCTTTTTTTGAAGAAGTGCGAACCTCGCCACCTCAAGTCGAAAACCGGAGATGCCAGCGTGTTCAGATATAAATATACCCCACAACTGTTGCCAGTTGCGGGGTACGGGACCAAACGGAAGGGTCCAAGTATCACAGTGTCGGAGTGTCCGAGTTGCGGAGCAGGAGACGATCCTCGGCCGGCCACCTGTCGCCGTCGCCGAGCCGGTAGACGTAGGCGCGCCACCTGCCGCCATCGCGGTGGACGCGGAGAACCGAGACGCTACCGTCCGAATCCTCCACGAAAAAGAAGTTGGCATAGCCATTGGTCAGCAGACCAACATCTTCGCCGCCTTCTTGCCGGTCGACCATCGACTCGATGGCCGAAAGCGTGAAGATGAACCCTTGCTCCTTGATCGCTTTTTTAGCGAGCAGGTCGAGCGAAGTACCCGGCCCGACCTTTAATGCCGCAACGGCCATCTCCCGAAAGGTGGTGCCTTTCGAGTTCTGGAGCTGGTAGACGCCTACCGAGCAGGCCGCTTGTGCGGACTGTTGCCCGGGGAGCCAGCGGTCGATGTCGCCGTCACGGTAAGCCCACTGCTTGCCCGTGAAGCATTTGTCAGTCTTCTTGGCCTGCACTTCGCCGAGCGGCGTCGTCTTGTGGAGGACAAGGGTCGGTGACCTGACGGCAGAAGCCGCGATACCGTTGAACTTGCCTTCGACAGCGAGCTGAAGAAAGTTCTTCAACTGTTCCGGGTCGAACGGATATCCGTTCGGTTGGCGTAACTGCCGGCCGATTTCGAATAGCTGTCCGGTAACGGATTCGTATAGTTCGCCTGCGACCTTGACGGCCATGACGATTCTCCTTCAAATCAATGAGCTGTCCTTGAGTTTTGGGAGGATTCCCTAACCCATCAGCTACCCCGTATTATACACCCAATAAGCACTCTCGTCAAGCGCCAAAGGGTGTTGTGTAATCAGCTTATATCAACACTTTGACCTCCCCCTCGGCGCGGAGCTTCTGCACCTGCGCGTCGATAAGCTGCTGCTGTTTTTGCTGGATGACGAGAGTCTTTACCTGGTCCTTCACCTGCGCGAGCGGCGGGACGCCGGTTTGCTGTGCCGCCACTTGGTCGTACGCCGCCTTAATCTCCGCGTCGGACGCCGCGATGGCCGACAGATTGAGTGTCTGAATAAGGTACGTCTGTATGATAAGACTGGCGCTTATTTGAGCCCGGAGGTCCTCTTCGGTCATGCCCTGCGCGGTGAGCGCCTGTTGATAGGCGTCCTCGCCGCCCAACTGGGTTTTGTTAGCCTGTACTTGCGCATCAACTTGGGTGCTCGAGGCTGTTATCCCCGCCTTTTGCGCGGCCTGCCGCAGTAATGCCTGCGCGATGAGCGAGTCGAGCGCTTGCGCCCGGACCTGCACCTGCGTCAAAACGGTAGTCGTACCCTGCCCTGCCATAATCTGCGACTCGGCCGACGCGAGCCGGCTCTGCATTATATTCTCTCCGTTTACCGTCGCGACCGGCTTGTCCGCCGCGGCAGGCGCGCCTCCGCCTGCCGGTTGTACAAACTTGCCGGAGGAAACGTAGTACCATCCGCCCGCGCCCAGTATCAACACCGCTACAACTGCGATAAGTGCGTTTTTCATAGTGCGATTATTTTATCACAGCATGCGTGCCGGCGACAAACCCCGAAGACCAGCACAGTTGGAGCGAGTAGCCGCCCGAGGGGCGGCTAATGTTAAGCAGGTCCCCTGTGATAAAGAGATTTCCGGTCTTTTTTGAACGCATGGTCGTAAAGTCACCCTCGGCGGGCGGTCCGCCCCCGTCCGCGCTTACCGCAC
>JBBUFU010000033.1:0-16552 GCA_038056365.1 Patescibacteria group bacterium | reverse complement strand
CGAGTTCGACTCTAAAATGATCACCATCCGCCGCGTCGCCCGCGTGGTCGCCGGCGGACGCCAGTTCTCCTTTTCGGTCGCGATTATTCTCGGCAACAAAAAGGGCCGTGTCGGGGTGGGCCTCGGCAAAGCCGGCGACACAACGCTCGCCATCGACAAAGCGACGCGCGACGCAAAAAAGCACATGATTACGGTCAACTTCGCCAAAGACAACTCGATTGCGCACGAAGTGTCGGCCAAGTTTAACGCCTCGGTTGTTTCGATGATGCCGGCGCCGGGCCGCGGTTTGGTCGCGGGCTCCTCGGTGCGCCCCGTACTCGAGCTCGCCGGCATCACCAACGTCGTCGCCAAGATACACTCGGGCAGCAAAAACGGCCTTAACAACGCGCGCGCCGCCATCGAGGCGCTCAAGTCGCTCAAGGCCTAAACTCATATGCAACTCCACCAACTACAACGCAAAACGAAAAACAAAAACATCAAGCGTGTCGGCCGCGGCGGCCTGCGCGGCAAAACCTCTGGCCGCGGCACCAAGGGCCAAAAGGCGCGTGCCGGTCACCGCATCCGCCCCGACGTGCGCGAAAAGCTGAAGAAGCTCCCCAAACTGCGCGGCTATAACTTTGCCAGCATCCAGGTAAAGCCGACGGTCATCAACGTCAAGTCGCTCGAAGTCGCTTTTGCAAGCGGCGATGCGGTCAACCCGAAGATGCTGATTGAGCGCGGCGTCATACGCGCGCGCAAAGGCGTTACCCCCAAGGTCAAAGTCCTCGGCGACGGCGAACTCACCAAAAAGTTGACGGTCACCGGTTGCACGGTCTCGGCGACAGCCAAAGAAAAGATAGAAAAGGCGGGAGGGACGGTAGCTTAAACACTCATGCCAACTTTCACTCAAAAATTCGCGCTCCTCTTTGCAGACGCGCAGTTGCGCAACCGCCTCCTTTTTGTGCTCGGTGCATTGGCGGTCTTTCGCGTGCTGGCGGCTATCCCTATCCCGGGCATCGACGCGGCACAGTTGGCGGCATTTTTCAATAACAACCAGTTCTTCGGGCTCCTCAACCTCTTTAGCGGCGGCGGGCTCGCAAACCTCTCTATCGTGATGCTCGGGGTGGGCCCGTACATCACCGCCTCTATCATCATGCAACTCCTTACGCTCATGATACCGAGCCTCAAGGCCCTGTATCAGGAAGAAGGCGAGGCCGGCCGCAAGCGCTTTAGCCAGTACTCGCGCCTGTTGACCCTGCCGGTGGCGCTCATTCAGGGTATTTCGTTTTTGCTCATTCTCCAACGCGAGGCGGTATTGCCGGAACTAGGACTTTTTCCTTTTATAGCAAACCTGCTTATGATTACGGCCGGCTCGCTCTTGCTGATGTGGATAGGCGAGCTTATCTCCGAGTACGGGCTCGGCAACGGCGTCTCTATCATTATTTTTGCGGGTATCGTGGCAAGCTTGCCGCGCGACTTTAGCCAGCTGCTGTTTAGTTTTGACGCAACGCAGGCGCCGCTCTACCTCGCCTTTTTGGTCGCCGCGGTGGCGGTGATAGCCGCCGTGGTCTATATCACCGAGGCCGAACGGCCGGTGCCGGTTACTTACGCCAAGCGCATCCGCGGGATGAAGTTCTTCGGCGGCGCGTCGACCTACCTGCCGCTGCGCCTCAACCAGGCGGGCGTTATACCGATTATCTTCGCACTTTCGCTCCTCCTTATCCCGCAGATGTTTGCGAGCTTCTTCCAAACCTCGAGCCAGCTGTGGCTTGCCGGTCTTTCTAACGCGATACTCGGCGGCCTCCAAAACCTGGCGCTCTATGGCGCGCTCTACTTTGTCTTTGTTTTCTTCTTCACCTACTTTTACACGGCGGTCACCTTTGACCCGCACATGATAGCGGACAACCTGCAAAAAAACGGCGCCTTTATCCCGGGCGTGCGCCCTGGTGGCTCGACGCAGGACTACTTGGCCAAAGTGATTACGCGCATCACCTTTGTCGGCGCACTCTTCCTTGGCATTATCGCGGTCTTGCCGATTGCCATGCAATCGGTGACGGGTATTACCACGCTCGCGCTCGGCGGCACCGCACTCCTCATCGTCGTGCAAGTTATCCTCGACCTCGCGCGCCGCATCGCCGCGCAAATCTCCATCCGCGAGTACTAGTTGCTTTTTTGTCCCGTTGTAGATAGACTCGCTCCAGACGTTTATCTGGGGAGGGAAGTATGAGGCTTATTCAAGGCTTTTTTGTCCAACGCAGGGAAGGGTTGCTTGACATCGCCTACGGCGAAGATGGTGCCCAGGCCGTTGTGCGCAAAGGGCTCATTCCGCACATGTATGCGGGTGTCATCTTTGACGACGGCGCCGGCGGTTGGAACGGCGAAATGATGGACCCACAGGGTGAGTCGCGCCTATTCGACATCATCATCGACGACTCCAGTATTCGCTTCACCAAGCAATATGTGCGCCATGAGTTACTCGGCGACCACACGCGCATCTTATATACCTTCGGCCGGCGGGAAGGGAATACCTGGGTCGGCAAGTGGAGGTATCGGGACAGCGCGATATGGGGGCCAAGCCGTTGCGTGATAGCCGACGTGGACGAGAAGCTTTTTAGGTCGGACGTGCTCGACTATCTCAAGTCGTTCCCGGCCGGCGAATTCGACCACGACAGAGTCCGCGCCTACGCGGAAAAGAGTTAAGACCGTCCCCGGTGGCCACAGCCGCTGGGGATTTTTCTTTATCCGTGGTACTTTACTCGAATGGAAGGCGCCGAACTTATCGAAAAGGCAAAATCATTTGCCTTTCGTGCGCATGAGGGACATACCCGCAACGACAAAGATAACAATCCGTACATCGTTCATCCCGAAGAAGTTGCCGGCTTGGTAGCACAATCGGGCGGGAGCGCTCAGGAGGTGGCGGCCGCATGGCTCCACGACACGGTCGAGGACACTCCGACAACGATAGAGGATATCCGGAGGGAGTTTGGTGAAGAAGTTGCTACTATAGTGCACGGGCTCACCGACTTGCCTGAGTTTGAAGCACTGCCTCTTGCAGAGCGCAAAGCTAAGCAGGCCGAGCGTGTGCGCACCGAAAGCGTTTCGGTGCGAAGGATTAAGCTTGCCGACCAAAGCTCTAATGTAAAAACGGTGGGCGCAAAAGTATTTCTTGACATGCAGGGAGACAGGGCTTTGGCATATGTTCGAGGGGCCAAGAGCATCGCCGACGAGTGCAAGGGCATTAGCCCATTTTTAGACAGTCTGTTTCAGGAGCGGTATGAGGCGGCGGTAAAGAATTTGTTATGAGTTTTCCTAAGGCGGCGCCTCATCAGATTGCGGTTATTGCGGGCCCGACCGGGAGCGGCGAGAGCACCATCACAAACGCGATTATCAAACGCTACCCGCGCAGGGCGGCGCGTTTGGTCACCGCCACGACCCGCGCCCCCAGGGCGGGAGAGCAAAACGGCGTTGATTACTATTTCTTTAATACCGAGGACTTTTTAGCAAAGAAAAAGGCGGGGGAGTTGCTCGAGACTACCTACATACAAAACCGCGAGACCCACTACGGGACCTACTTGCCCGACCTGCAGGGCAAGCTCGACGCCGGGTTTATAGTCTTGGTTAACCCGGATATCGTCGGCGCTAAATTTTATAAAGAGCACTACGGCGCGACAACCGTCTTTGTCATGCCGGGCACTGTCGAAGAAATTCCCGCGCGCCTGCGCGGCCGCAACCCCGAGATGGCCGAGGCCGAGATACAAAAACGTTTTGAAAACGCCAAACGCGAGATAGCCGAAGAGCGCGGTTTTTATGACCACGAAGTACTAAACGCTAACGGCAAGTTGGCCGAGGCGGTCGAGGAGACGCTCCGGATACTGCGGCAGGACGGTTACGAATTTGGCGACTAAGTGTTAGAATGCGAAACGTGACCGATATAAAAACTTTTTTGATGATAGGGCGGCCGGGGGCGGGGAAGGGTACGCAGGCTAAATTACTTGCCGAAAAACTTGGCGGACAGGTGGTCGACACCGGCTCGCGGTGCCGTGAGTACGCCGCGCAAGATACTTTTTTTGGCCGCAAGACCAAGAGCGTTATCGACAGCGGCGACCTGATGCCGGAGTGGTTCTCTATTTATTTGTTTGAGGATGCGCTTATCCGTCTCGAGCCGGCACAGGCCGTAGTGTTTGAGGGCACGGGCCGCAAGGTGCTGGAGGCGCAGGAGTTCGACCGGGCCGCCCTGTGGCTCGAGCGCCCGTATAGGGTCGTGTACCTCAGCGCCTCCGAGGAGGTTTTGCGTGCGCGGCTGTCGGCACGCCAGGGGGTGCAGGGCCGCGCCGACGATATGGCGCATGCCATAGACCTGCGCTTTGAGCGGTTTGCCGAAAACACGCTCCCCTCTATTGAGTTCTTTCGCTCGCGCGGCGCGCTCGTCGAGGTTAACGCCGATCAAACCGTCGAGCAGGTGCACACCGACGTGTTAAAGGCTTTGGACTTGGCATGATAATCGAAAACGAAGAAGATAAAAAACAATTGCGCGCGGCGGGCAATATACTCTCGGGGGTGCTGAAGGACCTCGAGGCCGCCTGCAAAGAGGGCATCACAACCGCCGAACTCGACCTGATGGCCGAGCACGCCGTCAAAGCGCGCGGCGCGGTAGCGGTGTTCCTCGGTTACCGGCCCGAGGGTGCGCCGAGCGCCTACCCGGCGGCGCTCTGCGTCTCTATAAACGACGAGGTGGTGCACGGGATACCCTCGAGCGCGCGGATTTTGCGCAGCGGCGATATTGTGTCGCTCGACCTCGGTTTGTCGTACAACGGCTACTTTGTCGACTCGGCGCGGACGCTTATTGTCGGCGAGGGCCTGCCTGCGCAGGCAGGTGACGCCAGCGCGCGCAAACTCCTTGCCGCTACGCGCGAGGCGCTCGACACGGCCGTCGCGGCGGCGCATGCCGGCGCGCATGTAGGCGACATCGGCGCGGCCGTCGAGCGTGTGGCGCGCAAATACAAGCTCGGCGTTGTCAAAGACTTGGGCGGCCACGCGGTCGGCCGCGCCGTGCACGAAAAACCCTTTATCGCCAACGAAGGCAAAGAGGGCGCGGGCGAGGTGATACCGGCCGGCATGGTACTCGCCATCGAGCCGATGCTCTGCGAGGGTAAGGGCGACATTGTCACCGCGGCCGACGGATGGACCTGCAAGATGCGCGACCGCTCGCGCGCGGCCCACTTTGAGCAAACGGTCATCGTGGGCGAGGGCGCACCCGAAATATTGACGGCACTTTAGATATAGGGTACAGTTGGCCGAACCATGAATCCAAAAGAAGAAAAGACGTTTGTGCTTATCAAGCCCGACGGCGTCCGCAAGGGCCTTATCGGCGAGGTTATCAAGCGCTTCGAACAGCGCGACCTCAAGGTCGTCGCGTTGGAGATGTTCCACGCCTCGCGCAAAGAGATGGACAAGCACTATCCCCAAGACGAAAAGTGGATACGCCGCCTGGGCGAAAAGACGATGGCGACCTACTCTAAGTACGGCCATGACATCAAAAAAGATTTCGGCACCAGCGACCTCATGCGCGTCGGCAAAACGGTGCGCGGGTGGCTCTTGGACTTTATGTCCTCGGCACCGCTCGTTAAGGTCGTCGTACAGGGTGTGCACTCGGTAGACATGGTGCGCAAGATTGTCGGCCCCACGATGCCGTACATCGCCGAGATGGGCACTATCCGCGGCGACTTCTCTAACGACTCGCCGCTTAACGCCAACGTCGAGCGCCGCTCGGTCTACAACCTCGTACACGCGAGCGAAACTCCCCAAGAGGCCAAACACGAGATAGAGCACTGGTTCGGTAAAAAGGCGCCCGTCTTCAAATACAAGCGTTTCGGGGTCGATGAATAAAGCTCCGCAAAAGCAGGTTGGCGGGAGTACGGATAATTTTTTGCTAAAAATTTCCTCAAGTCTCGTGCCGTCGCACTTGCGAAGCCTCCCGCCAACCTCTTTTGCTCCGCCCCGTTCCGAGGTAGTGTTTCAATATAGATGACTAAGTATATTTTGGTCGGCGGGTATCCGAGAAAAGCTACTGACGGAGGTAAGGCTTTTTCTGAAGAGCTGGTCAAGGGTTTTAGTGAGCCGGTTAAGATTCTCGAATGCCTTTTTGCGCGGTCGCGGGATAATTGGGAGACCGCTTATGCAGAAGATGTAGGATTTTTTCAAAAACACTTGCCCGATAGGAAGTTAGATTTTCAACTTGCTCAACCGGATACTTTCGTTAAACAAATACATTGGGCGGATGCGATATATATCCGCGGCGGTGAGATGGAGCCGCTTTATGAAAGACTCGCCCAGAGCCCCGGGTGGGAGAAAGAACTGGACGGCAAAACGTTTGCGGGAAGCTCGGCGGGTGCATATGCCATAACAAAATATAATCACAAACTCGATACTCCTGAGTTGGGCGAAGGTCTGGGGTTGTTGCCTTTGAAAGTATTGGCGCACTACCGCTCCGACTACAACGCACCAAATATCGACTGGGACAAGGCCGAACGAGACCTGAAGAGCTACAAAGAAGATTTGCCGCTGGTTGCTCTGCGGGAGGGGGAATTTAGGGTATTTGAACATTAGCTTGCGGTGTGGATAGCGGGTAGTGATATACTTTAAGGCAGGAGGCCGAAGGCAAAATCCTTAAATACACAACAGGGAGCTCGAGGTGAGTGAAGTAATGATCATTCAGTAGGGCACCCACCTAGTGAACCTAGGATAAGCCTTCGGAATCCTGCAGAAAACTTCGCCGTTAGGCGGAGTTTTTTGATACAATACACGGCAATGCAGTCTAAAATATTCTTTTACGGCGGGGCGGGCGCGGTGACCGGCTCGAATTTTCTTTTGGATACGGGGAGCTCAAAAATTTTAATAGATTGCGGCCTGCGGCAGGGGATGGACGAAGCAAGCAATGCGGAGCCCTTTGACTACAACCCGGCGGACGTCTCGCATCTTATCGTCACGCACGCGCACCTCGACCACATCGGCAGAATCCCCAAGCTGGTTAAAGACGGCTTTAGGGGCGTTATCATTTCGACTAAGGCGACCCGCGCGCTCGCCGAGCCGTTGCTCCTCGACGCGCTCGAGATACTCACCCGCAATGCCGAGCACCACGGCGCCCCCGCACTGTATGAGGAGCAGGATGTAGCCGCGGCCATGGGGTTGTGGCGTGGCATCGGGTACCACGAAAAGGTGCCCTTGCCCGATAATATCGAACTGGAGCTTTTGGATGCGGGGCACATCTTGGGCTCGGCCATGGCCCGCTTTGAGCGAGGTGGCAAGACACTGGTCTTTACGGGCGACCTCGGCGGCGGCAACAGCCCGCTTTTGCGGTCCACCGAAGAAGTGTCTCCCACGTATTTGGTGATGGAGAGCACCTACGGCGACAAAACGCGTCCCGAGGACGTAAAGCGGTTTGAGCATCTCGAAAATGCGATTGAGGACGCCGTGACGCGCGGCGGCACCCTGCTTATACCCGCGTTTTCTACCGAGCGCACGCAGGACCTTTTGTTTGATATCCGCAGGCTCTACCTCGAGCATCGTGTGCCGGAGGTTCCTGTTTATCTCGACTCACCGCTTGCCGAAAAAATTACGCATGCCTACTTGGCGCATCCGGAGTACTTTGCCGACGACATCCGCAAGCGCGTCGAAGGGGGAGAGAAAATCTTTTCTTTTCCCGGGCTGCACTTTGTCGAGCAGGTTGAAGACTCGCGCAAGCTCGACAACAATCCAAATAGCAAGATAATTCTCGCGGGCTCGGGGATGTCGAGCGGCGGCCGCGTGTTGGTGCACGAGCGACGCTACCTGCCCGACCAAAACTCGACCCTGCTCATTGTCGGCTACCAGGCGGCGGGCACCATCGGCCGGCGTTTAATAGAGGGGGCAAAAACTCTGGAGTTTTACAAGCCCGCCCGACCGAATGCCGGTCATTCGGGCGGGGACAAGATACCGGTGCGCGCCGCCATTAAGACGCTGTACGGCTATTCGGCGCACAAAGACGGCGAAGAGCTTTTGGAATTTGCCAACAAAGCGGGCGACGGCGTAAAAGAAATTTTTTTGGTGCACGGCGAGCCCGCCGCCTCGATGTTTTTGGCACAGCGTATCCGCGACTACCTTGGAACCAAGGCCACTGTGCCGGAGCCGGGGGAGAGTGTGACTATTGACTTTTAGTATTATAGTGATTAAATAAGAGAAGAACGCTCATAGGGAGATTCACGGATGGACCGAGAGGTTGTTCTCGAGGGCAAAACTGCGCAGTTGCAGCACGCTCTTAGTAAGTGGGCCGAGAGGACCGGTTTCCTCGGGCCCGGCGAAAAGCTGGTGTTTAGTCTTAGTATCGAAGCGGTGCCGCTGGTCGAGTGCCGGGCGGCGCGGTCGATAGAAAAATTGCGGCACTGGCGAGGCATCACCTTTCGCCAGTTCTACGACGCGACCTGCGAGCTCCTCAAGCAAGACGGGCATGTCAGTATCGACGGGATGCGAGCGCATTTTAAGCTGAGGCCCGGATTTCTGAATGCGGTCGTCTCGTCTACCAGCCCATTCAGGCTCGCATACTTCGCGGCTAGGAACGGCAAACCCTACCCGGGCGAGATAGACGAC
Source organism: Patescibacteria group bacterium (assembly GCA_038056365.1). Taxonomy (GTDB): domain Bacteria; phylum Patescibacteriota; class Minisyncoccia; order Phycocordibacterales; family SBAW01; genus GWA1-54-10. The sequence continues at coordinate 7,951 of JBBUFU010000033.1, read as the reverse complement.
CCCGCCACTCCTCGCAGTCGCTTAGAGGCGATTTGCAAAGAGGTCGGGGCGCAGCTAAAGCCTCACTCGATGGATCGTTTTTACGGCCGAGGCATGTACGCAGGGCAAGGGAAGTGACGGCGCGACAAAAGTCGCGCCGTTTTTTATGCTAGGATTTGGAGTGATGGACCCCAAACACGAGCACCTCGAACTGAAATTTTGCGTATCGGGCGCGGCCGAGACCGGCCACTGCGGTATCGATGCCTATGACAAAGGCATCGCGCTGGGGCGCGAGATAGCCAAACACGGCGCGGTCCTAATGGAGGGCGCGACCACTGGATTTCCGCTGTGGTCGGCAATGGGCGCCAAGGCCGCGGGCGGCTATACTATCGGTTTTTCCCCCGCCAACTCGGAGAAGGAACACATCGAGGCATACAACTTGCCGGTCGAGTACCTCGACCTGATTATCTACACTGGGTTCGGCTACCCCGGCCGCGATTTAATATTGACCCGCAGCAGCGATGCGGTCTTTTTCGGGTGCGGACGCATCGGCACCATACACGAGTTCACCATCGCGTTTGAGGACCAAAAGCCCATCGGCATTTTGGAGGCCGATTGGGAGACCGACGAGGAGATTAAATATATTTTAAAGGCCGGCCACCGCCCCAACGACCGCATCGTCTTCGACTCCGACCCCAAGGCCTTGGTCGAGCGCGTCATCGAGCTTGTTAACAAAGACAAAATCAACCGGGCCTCGTTTCGCTTCGCCCCGGCCAACGCCGCCCTCGCCGGCGCACTGTAATTCATTGACAGCACAGGCGGAGGTGTATACACTGTATATACTATGAGCACAACCATACGAAAATGGGGAAACAGTCTCGGAGTGCGGATATCGCGCGAGATTGCCGAGGATGTCGGGCTGTCTGAAGGGAAAGAGGTCGCTCTGGAAAAGCGCGACGGCAGGCTAACTTTGCGCCCGGTAGCCCAGACACACTTGTCGCTTGATGCGCTGGTGCGCAAAATCACTTCGCGCAACCGCCATGCCGAAACCCGATGGGGGAAACCGCGTGGTAACGAAGTATGGTAAAGAAAAAAAGCGCCACCCCAATACCAGGCGGTATTTATAAAGTGTCTTTAGATCCGACGCTTGGGCATGAACAGCGCGGATACCGACCGGTACTAGTCGTATCTCCTCAAAAATATAATAGCAAATCAGGACTGGCGTTGGTTTGCCCGATTACTTCGCAGCGCAAAGGATATCCATTTGAAGTGCCGCTTAATTTAGACAAGTTAGAAGGAGCAGTATTGGTCGACCAAGTGCGCGCGTTAGATTGGCGAGCAAGAAAATTTGTATATGTCGGTAAACTCGACAGCAAAGCGTTTGAAGAAGTCCGGGCAAAACTCCTCGCGATTTTGAGTTAGTAGAAATCCTAGAGGCGACGCCTCTAGGATTATGCGACTTGTTTTACTATCCGCTCGAAGACGGCGGGATTTTTTTCGGCCAGTTCGGCGAGCATTTTGCGGTTTACAAGAACTTTCTTTTTGTTCATGGCGTCGATAAGGCGGCTGTAGGAAAGCTCTTTGCCGTTTTTGCCCATGATGGCAAGCGTGTCGAGGCCGGCGTTGATGCGCACGGTCCACAGACGGCGGAAGTCGCCCTTTTTGTCCTTGCGGTGGGCAAAGGCGTATTTGCCCGCGTGGAATATAGCCTCGCGCGCGGCGCGCTTTTTGCTCTTGCGGGCGTGGCGGTAGCCCTTGGTCATTGCCAAGATGTTCTTGCGGCGTTTATTGCTGGTTACCCCTCCTTTTACGCGTGCCATACAGTTAGTTGTTAGTTATTAGCCACTAGGGTTTAGTTACTTCTTTCCTATCTTGCCGATGTAGCGCTGCATGACCTTCGGTGTCATGGTGCGGCGGGAGATGTCTTGACTGCGGCGCTGGCCCATTTGGGTAGAGCGCTTTTCTTTGGCGTTAAAGTGGTTTTGCCCCGGGTTGCGCGCGATGATCTTCCCCTTGCGGGTAATCTTGAGGCGCTTTGAAAATGATTTATTTGTCTTCATGATTTTTTCTTTTCAGCCCTAGGCTGATCGGCCTTGGGCCGAGCCCGCTCCAGTACTGTTGCAAGCCCTTTGGGGCTTTTGGCTATCGGGTCCGCCAGCTTGTAGTCGGCGGGGATGAGCTTCAAGAACCGCTCCAACCTCTCTTTGAGAAAGGCGAACTCCATGTATTTATAGCGCCCCCACAAGAACAGGTCCACTTTAACGCGATGGCCCTCGGCGAGCCAGGCGGCCGCCTTTTTGGCCTTTAACTGCATGTCGTGGTCGCCGGTGCCTATCTTAACCTGGACGGACTTCGTCTCAGTAGTATGGGATTTGGCCTTTATTTCTCGGCGTTTTTTCTGCTCTTCGTATTGGAATTTACCATATTCCATGATCTTTGCAACCGGGGGGACGGCGTTGGGGCTTATCTCTATAAGGTCGAGTCCGAACTCTGCCGCCTTGGCTATGGCGTCCGATAGGGGGAGTACCCCAAAGTTCTCTCCTTCGGGGCCCAGAGTGCGCACTTCGGCGGCGCGGATTTGATGATTTACTCGAGTGTCCAAAGCGTTTTTGTTAGAGAGAGTATAGCATATGGGGTGGTAGACTACCACTAGGTCAGTATTAATCACTTTTGTATTCGTTATATATGGCACACACTATAGAAAGGTCTGCGTTTGCGTACTTTTTTACCGCGGACACCCGCAGTAGCTGGCTTTGGCTCGTCGTGCGCTTGTACGTGGGCTATGAGTGGCTCCTGGCCGGCTGGGAGAAGGTGCAGAACCCCGCGTGGGTGGGGGACAATGCCGGCGCGGCTCTCAACGGGTTTATTCAAGGCGCGCTTGCCAAAACGGGCGGCGCGCACCCCGACGTGCAGTGGTGGTACGCGGACTTTTTGCAGTCGGCCGTGTCGCCCTACCTTGTATCATGGTCGTACTTGGTGACCTACGGCGAAGTGTTGGTGGGTGTTGCACTTATTGTCGGCTTTTTGACCGGCGTCTCGGCATTTTTCGGAGTGTTTATGAATCTCAACTTCCTGCTTGCCGGCGCGGTGTCGGTTAACCCCATTTGGTTCGTCCTCGGTCTCGGGCTCATTCTCGCGTGGCGCGTATCGGGGAATATCGGTCTCGACCGCTGGGTATTGCCGCTTCTGCATCGGAGGAGTAAACTAGGGTAGTGAAGCTAATCCCCGGCAGAAAGACCGCTTTTGGGCTTTTGACGGCCCTTTTCCTTGTGGCAAATATAGGGGGTATCTTTACCGTCACGATGATGGACGGTGGTGTTACGAATTGTCCCTATATGGGGGCACCCACCCTATGTGCAATGGGCCCGCTTCAGCATCTGTCGGAATGGCAGCAGACTTTTGCGACTGTCGTGCAAAAGACGGCCGCTGAAATACTTTTGCTCTTGGTTTTGTGTATTGCCTTGCTGTTGTTAATCGGTCTGCGCGTACGCGCGCCCTCCGCCGTCGCGAGGCTCCTCCTATACGACTCTCCACCCTCTGTCCCGCAGAGCGAAAAGATAACCCGATGGCTTTCATTGTTTGAGCTCAGCCCCTCGTTCGTCTAAGGGCGCCTGAAAAGCGGTTGCTTTTTAGGTGCTGAACACGCATACTCGCGTGTTTTTTGCATTACCTGCCCAAACCGCTTACAACCATTATGAAACCAAACACCATCATCACTACACTCGCGGTCGTCATCGTGCTTGCGGTCCTGTTTATGTGGGGTTACGCCGGCAAAGGAAGCACCGCGGCGTCCGTCCAAAATGCCGGCGGGCCGGTCTCTACAAGCGCGCTTACCTCCGCGGAGAGATTCCACGACTTCGGCACTATCTCGATGAAAAACGGAGACGTGAGTTACGACTTCAAAGTAACCAACCCGACCGACAAAGATATTCTGGCGCCCACCCTGGTGACCTCTTGCATGTGCACGAGGGCGTTCATCGTCGAACTGGACGGAAGCACCAAAGGACCCTTCGGCATGCCGGGCATGGGGTACGTGCCGCCCGCCAACCTGACTATTCCCCCGGGCCAAAGCCGTATCATCCGCGTGGTCTACAACCCCAACGCGCACGGCCCCGCCGGGGTCGGACGCATCGACCGCTTCGCCATACTTACCGACTCTCTCGGCAATGTGCTCCAACTGGAGATTAAGGCGCTGGTTACCCCGTAATATGAAGCGAATTCTTATTATCGGGGGAGTAGTGGCGGTGTTTATCCTCGGGATACTGGCGCTGAAATTCAGCCCCGCAACCGCCACACTAATCTGGAGCGCCAGCAACGCCGGGACGTGGCTCTTACCGCTCATCCTTGCCTCGTCGCTCTTAGACAGTGTTCATCCATGCTCGTTCTCGATACTGCTGATTACTATCGCGCTCCTGTTCGGCCTACAACTTACGCGCAAAAAGATACTGCAAATCGGCGCCGTGTATATCGCCGGCATCTTTGCCGCGTACTTCGCCATCGGACTCGGCATGCTCAAGGTGCTGCACCTCTTCAACACGCCGCACTTCATGGGCAAGCTCGGCGCAACACTGCTCATTATCTTCGGCATCATCACGCTCCTCAACCGGTTCTTCCCCAACATGCCGGTCAAGCTCAAGCTGCCGTCCGTAGCGCACCGCCCGATGGCCCAGCTCTTGGAGAGGACGACTATCGTGGCGGCGTTCGGGCTCGGCGCGCTCGTAGGTATCTGTCAGTTCCCCTGCATGGGTGGCCCGTACCTCATGGTCATCGGGCTTTTGCGCGACCAGGTGACCTACCTGGCCGGATTCTGGTACCTTATGCTCTACAATCTCATCCTTATTATTCCGCTCGTCTTGGTACTCTTTGTCGCATCGGACAAAACGACCGTCGACAGAATGCAGGAATGGAAGCGCGAGCATCTTCCGCGCGTGCGCCTTATTGCGGGCATTGCGATGATTCTCTTGGGTGCGCTTATCCTCTTACTCTAACCAATCCAACCGTATGAACATCAAACAATTCAAATTGGGGGACACCATTGCTCGCATTACAAGAATTCTGCACATTCCGCACTGCAAAAACTGCGAACGCCGCCGTGTCATCCTCAATGACCTCCAGGCGGCAGGCCTCAAGGAGACGTTAAAAAAGTTACAGCACTGCTGCGACGAATAACAAAATATATGGAAACCAAAAACTACAGCGTGCCGATAGCGATTGCCGCCGCCGGGGTCATGCTTTCTGCGGCGACGCTCTACAGTGCAAAAAATAACCCGGCGCAACCTAAAGCGCCGGCGGGCCAAAACATCGCCGTCTCGGCACTCGAGCGGGCCGTGCTCCCGCAAGAGGGGGTAGTTCCGCCGGTGTCGTGGGGGGCGGTTGCAGCGTATAAAAGTATTAGCTAACAATATAGAACTATGCACAATCATGATAATCACAGGGGAATGATGTGGGTGATGCTCATTTGTTGCGCATTGCCGATCGTCTTCCTGGTTATACTTAAGCTGGTAGATTAAAAAGTAATACAATTGTAATTATGAAACTCTCAAAAGTACTCCATGTGATAAGCGTTGTTGTCGGGCTCGCCGGGGTTATCTCGTTTGCGGGCACCGTGTTTGGCGGGGCGGATAACGTGGTGTTCGGGATTACGAAGGCCGACGCGCTGGCCTGCGCCGCCGTCCTTATGCTTATTGCCATCTGGGCCGCGATAGGGACCATTCACCACCTGATGCTGGAGAAGAAGGGCGAACTTATATAATCGCCCTTTTATGGCTCATACTCAAACCTACAAAATAAAAGGGATGCATTGTGCTTCGTGCGCTGGCATCATAGAAAAAACGTTCAAGAAAAAAGAGGGCGTACACTCCGTGCAGGTAAACTACGCGACCGAAACGGCCAAAGTCGAACACGACACCGAAAAAGTTACTCCGCACGAATTGTCGAAAGCCATAGAGCCGCTCGGTTACTCAATAGTAGTGGAGCAGACAGCGGAACAAATGGGCATGTCCGCGAGCGAGCACGCCGCACACTTGGGGCTGGGCCAGTCAAAGCAGGAAAAGCTTGCCGAACTTGCCGCGATGAAGCGCCAACTCTACGTGGCGCTCCCGCTTGCCGCACTGGCCGCAGTCGGCATGCTCGTCGAAATAATTCCGCAACTCGTCCTGCTCTTAATGGCGACGTATATGCTGTTCGTCGTCGGCAAACCGTACCTGCAGGGCGTATACCGCTTTGCGCGCTACGGGGCGGCCAACATGGACACGCTCATCGGCATCGGCACCTCGGCTGCCTACCTCTACAGCGTCGCGGTAACCGTGTTCGCCGCACAGCTCGATACCTACATAAATATCGACAACATATACTTCGACGTGACCATTATCGTTATCGCGTTTATCACGCTCGGCAAATATCTGGAGAGCCGGTCAAAGCTCAAAACCGGCGATGCGATAGAAAAACTGCTCAACTTGCAGGCCAAGACCGCGCTCGTTCTGCGCGACGGCAAAGAAGTCGAAGTACCAATCGAGCAAATATCGCGCGGCGACACGATTATCGTCAAGCCGGCGGGCAAAATACCCGTCGATGGGGTTGTCGTCGAAGGCTCTTCCTATGTCGACGAGGCGATGATTACGGGCGAACCGATGCCGGTAGTAAAGGCGGCCGGGAGCACTGTGGTGGGCGGCACGCTCAACACCAGCGGCTCGTTTACCTTTAGGGCGACAAAAGTCGGGCAGGAAACCCTGCTCGCGCACATCATCAAAATGGTTGAGGAGGCGCAGGGCAGTCGCGCGCCGATACAGGCGCTTGCCGACAAAATCTCGAGCGTCTTTGTGCCCGTCGTACTGGTGCTCGCGTTTGTGTCGCTCGGCGGCTGGCTATTGGTCGGCACGTCCTACCTCGGGTTCGCTCAGGCGCTCTCGTTCGGCCTGGTGTCGTTTGTCGGTATCTTGGTCATCGCCTGCCCGTGCGCGCTCGGGCTCGCCACGCCGACCGCGATTATCGTCGGCGTCGGCAAGGGCGCCAAAGAGGGGATACTCATCAAAGACGCCGCAACTCTGCAAAAGCTCCATACGGTAAACGTGGTCGTGCTCGACAAGACAGGCACGCTAACGGTGGGCAAGCCCGAAGTTGCCTCGATACAAAACTTCTCCGGCAAAAAAGACGATGCGGTCATGGCTCTCTTGGCCGCGTTGGAGCAAAAGTCCGAACATCCTATCGCGCACGCCGTTGTCGCGCACACGGCGGCCAAAGGCATCTCTTTGGCCGCCGTGGGTGCGTTCGAGGCGCTTAAGGGCAAAGGGCTCAAGGGTACTATCGACGGCGTCGAATATTTTGCCGGCAACGTCAAGCTGATGGAAGACCTGCATCTTGCCGTCGACACGCAAGCGCTCGAGGTACAGACGCGGGCGGGCAACACGCCGGTGTTCTTGGCGGCCAAAGACAAACTGCTTGCCTTGGTTACCGTCGCCGACACGCTTAAAGACAACGCCACAGACGCAGTGGCGCGTCTGCACAAGCTCGGCGTCAAAGTGGTCATGCTGACCGGCGACGATAAAAATACCGCGTCGTACATTGCAAACCTCGTCGGTATCGACGAAGTGGTTGCCGAGGTTATGCCCGAGGACAAACTCAATGTAATTAAAAGATTGCAGGCCGAAGGCAAGATTGTCGCCATGGCCGGCGACGGCGTCAACGACGCCCCTGCCTTGGCACAGGCCGACGTCGGCATCGCGATGTCGACGGGCACCGATGTCGCTATCGAAACGGCGGGGATAACCCTGCTCGGCGGCGACATCTCAAAGCTGGTCAAAGCGATTGCCCTGTCGAAGATAACCATGCGCGGCATCAAACAAAACCTGTTTTGGGCGTTCGCCTACAACGTGGTGGGGATACCGCTTGCGGGCGGGCTCTTCTACCCGGTGTTCGGCTGGCTCTTAAGCCCCGCTTTTGCCGGGCTTGCGATGGCATTCTCGAGCGTGTCGGT
>JBBUFU010000032.1:9908-10281 GCA_038056365.1 Patescibacteria group bacterium | reverse complement strand
CATGTTCATCAGGAGGCTTATATTCTCGGTTGCGGTTGCTATTGCGTTAATGGTTGGCTTTGCGTTTTTGGTCGGCGAGCGGGTGCGCGCGCAGTCGGGCATCATCGAAGTCGGTATGCCACAGCCGGCCTGCTATACCCAACAGCAGGTCCAGGAGCTGGCCCGACTCAAGAACGGGGGCCGCACGTGGGCCGCCTCCGTCGCCGCAATGAACGCCGGTAAAGTCAGCCCGGTCTGCTCGCTGATGGTCATCAAGTACCAACGGGGCATGTCAACCTCGCGGGTATTGGTCGACAACAGGGCGTACGAAGTCGGTCAGATAGCAACCATCGCGGCGCTCTTTGAGGATGGTTGGCGCTCGACCAACGTCATC
>JBBUFU010000032.1:0-9898 GCA_038056365.1 Patescibacteria group bacterium | reverse complement strand
GTCATCGAGTACACGCTTTTCCTCTGCGCCGGCCACGAAGTCTAACCCCGCCCGCCCCGCCAAAATGGCGGGCTTTTTCTTTTCATGTAAGAAACATGCCGCTTGTGCGTATATATAAGGATGAAGACGATACGCAAATACAGCCGGAACGAGGCCGTGGGGATAGTGGCCCTCGCGCTCGTTGTCGTGGTTGCGTACTCGGCGTGGGGCTCCTACTTGTTGCATCATGTATAATTAGGGGGTGGAAAGTTCGTTCCTTAACCCTTCCCGGGCTATTGCGGCACTCCGGCTCATGCCGGGGCAAACGGTCGCCGACTTTGACGCCGGAAGCGGCTTTTTTACCAGGGGCGCGGCGCGGCTGTGCGCGCCGGGCGCGGTGTGGGCGGTCGACGCCAACCGCGAGATTTTGCCGCGGCTCAAAAATCTTGCCGCGGCCGAGGGCCTGCGCAACGTCGAGGTAATTGCCGGCAATATCGAAAAAGCCGGCGGCACGCACCTGCCCGAGGCTACTTTTGACGCCTGCATAATCGCCAACAGCCTCTTTGCGGTCGAGGATAAAAAAGCCGTCGCGGCCGAGGCCGCCCGCGTGCTCAAAAAGGGCGGCCGCGCGCTGGTTATCGACTGGCAAGACTCCTTTGGCGGCCTGGGGCCCCAGCCCAAAGACGTGGTCAGCGCCGCCGCCGCGCAAGAGCTGTTTGAGGCTGCGGGCTTTGCGGTGGAGGGCGAGGCCCCGGCAGGGATGTATCATTGGGGGTTATTATTTAAAAAACTATGAAGTCGGTCAGCGCTTTTCAAATAATAGTCATAACCGTTTTTGTGGTGCTCACGATAGCCGGCGTGGGGGTGTTTGCCGCCTTTGGCGGCATCTCCGGCGGCACGTCCGTCGGCGCGGTCACCATTTGGGGTACGCAGGACGCCCAGGCGATCGACGGCGTTTTGCAGACCCTGCGGACGAACGACAAGAGCTTTCAGGAGGTGACCTACGTACAAGCCGACCCCGTTAAATATCAGGCAAGCCTCGTCAACGCCATCGCCTCCGGCCGGTCGCCCGACCTCTTTATGATGAGCGTAGAGCAGATGGGCGTCTTTGCCGACAAGATAATCACTGTTCCCTACAACAAGGTGTCGCAGTCGACCTATACCAACTCCTACATCGACGAGGCAAACGTATTTCTCAACTCCGCGGGCGCCTGGGCATTGCCGTTTACCGTCGACCCGTTGGTTATGTACTTTAACCGGGACCTCCTTTCGAGCGCGGGGGTCAGCACCGCCCCCCGGTATTGGAACGAACTGCTTAGCCTCGCGCCCAAAATCACGTCGCTCGACTCGTCCCAAAACGTCCGGCGCAGTGCGGTAGCGCTCGGCACCTGGAGTAATGTCAATAACGCCAAGGCCATACTGTCGTCTTTGTTTATGCAGGCGGGAGACCCGATTGTCGGCCGCGACGAGCAGGGCAACCTGGCGAGCGTGTTCGGCTCGGCGCCGCCCGGCGCCGCCGAGAACCCGGCCCAGTCGGCGCTCCGCTTTTATACCGAGTTCGCCAACCCCAGTAAAACGAGCTACTCGTGGAACCGCTCCCTGCCAACCTCGGTGCAGGCCTTTGTCGGCGGCGACCTGGCTATCTACTTTGGCTTCGCGAGCGAGCTCGGTACTATCGCCAAACAAAATCCCAACCTGCACTTCGGGGTCGCTCTACTCCCGCAACTGCAGGGCTCTTCGGTACAAGTGACATACGGACTCCTTACAGGGCTCGCTATCCCGCGCAGTGCGCGCAACCCGCAGGGGGCGCTTGTCATCGCGCAAAAGCTCTCGAGCCAGGCGGCCGCGCAGGCGCTTGCGGTGAGCACGGGCCTGCCGCCGGTGCGGCGCGACGTAGCGCTCGACACTTCGGCCAACGCCGCCGCGCAGGTCTTTGTGCAGTCGGGCTTAATAGCGCGCGGGTGGTTTGACCCAAACCAGGGCGCGACCGACGGCATCTTTAAAGCAATGATAGAATCAGTCACAACGGGGAAGTCGGACCCCGCGCAGGCTGTCAGCGACGCGGCGCAGGCGTTTACCGCCCTCTTTCAGTAATTACATGAAAAAATTTTCTATAGCGGTCGCAATTTTATTTTTTGGGCTTACGCTCGCGCCGGCATTTGCGGGGGCGCAGTTTGGGGACACCCCCGCAAACTCGGCCGGTAATTTTGCGCCCGCGAATTCCGGCGCTAACGCCGCCCCGGCAAATTCGGGGAACAATTCCATCTTTTCCATCCAAAACCCGCTCGGCGGCGGCGTAGACTCTTTTTGCAAGCTTATCAAAGCGCTGTTCAACGTCATCATCCTCTTTGGCATCCCTATTGCCACGTTTTTTGTCATGTACTCCGGCTTCCGGCTCGTGATGGCGCGCGGCAACCCCGAGGCGCTCAAGCGGGCGCGCCTCAACCTCTTTTACACCATGGCCGGCATCGCGATATTTCTCGGCGCGTGGCTGTTGGCGCAGGTGATATCCGCCACCATCAAGGACCTCAACGTCAACGTCCCCGGGCTCAACAACTGCTAGCATGAGTCTCGCTACCCTGGTCGGCAAACTCATAGGGCTGGTCAACACCATCATCCCCGTGCTGGCCGCCTTGGCGATGGTTATATTTTTTATAGGGCTCATCCGCTACATCTACCAGTCCGCCGATGCCCACGGCCACGCCGAGGGCCGCCAGCTCATCATGTGGGGGCTAATCGCGCTGTTTATCCTGGTGTCGGTCTGGGGGATACTGGGCCTCATGAGCCAGGCGCTCAATTTGTAGCCGCCGGGGCTTATCCACACAGCCGTTTTGGCCCCCCGGGTACTCTGCTACAGTAAAGGGGTATCCATTTAATTTTTATATGAAAAAACAAGCCCTTATCGCTTTGGCACTTCTCTCCGCTCCGCTCCTGGCGTCGGCCCAGCAGTTGCAGCCGCTTCAAAGACTGGTCAACTCCATCGGCCTCCTGGTTGCCTCACTCATCCCGATACTCATCACGGTGGCGCTCATCGTGTTCTTTTGGGGGTTGGTTAAGTACATCCGCTCCTCCGGCAAAGGCCATGCCGAGGGCAAAAACATCATGATAGCGGGCCTCGTATCGCTCTTTGTGATGGTCTCGATTTGGGGCCTCATCCAACTCGCGCAGGGTGCGCTTAATGTCAACCCGAATGCCCAAGTTCAGTCTCCAAGAGTGCCGGTGCCCGGGGGAACCTTTGATAACGGTACAAGCCCCGTGCCGTACACCGGTGGTGGTAGCGGTAGTCCGTTTTAATTTAATAACAATAATATCTATATGAAAAAACAAGCCCTTATCGCTTTGGCACTTCTCTCCGCTCCGCTCCTGGCGTCGGCCCAGCAGTTGCAGCCGCTTCAAAGACTGGTCAACTCCATCGGCCTCCTGGTTGCCTCACTCATCCCGATACTCATCACGGTGGCGCTCATCGTGTTCTTTTGGGGGTTGGTTAAGTACATCCGCTCCTCCGGCAAAGGCCATGCCGAGGGCAAAAACATCATGATAGCGGGCCTCGTATCGCTCTTTGTGATGGTCTCGATTTGGGGCCTCATCCAACTCGCGCAGGGTGCGCTTAATGTCCCCGCAAATGCTCCAGTCCAATCGCCGAGAGTGCCTATACCGGGCTGATAAAGGGCGATGCAAAACGTCTCGCAGTTGGTGGGCAAGATGGTTAACTCCATCCTCAACCCTATCTTGGGGCTCTTGTTTGCCGTCGGCACGCTGGTGTTTGTCTTTGGCATAGTCGAGTTTATGCTCGGGCTTACCAACGAGAGCCAGGAGAAAAAAGAGGCCGGCAAACAGCATATGCTCTACGGGCTTATGGGCATGTTTGTGATGGTGTCGGCTTGGGCCATCGTCAAGTTCATCGGCTCGTTGGTGGGCGCGCCCGTCTCTGACTACGGATTTTAAGAGGGAAGAAGGGTACTTGACAAGTATAGCCCCAGTATGCTATACTTGTAGTACCGATTCACCCCAGGAGGATTCGATGAAGTTCTTGACCAGTTTGCTCGCAGTCGCCGCTTTGGTCCTCGGTAGTGCAGTTGCGCACGCCGAGTATCTCGAGCCCTACGGCTCAAGCAATCTCGAGCCGGCGGGTTCCAGTTTTGTCCGTGGGTATCAACCAGCGGTCTCATACCAACCCGCTCGGTCTTACCAACCCACCGTCGCGTACCAACCGGCGGTTGCCTATCAACCGGCACGGGCCTATCAACCGGCCGTGGCAGTCCAGCCGGCCAGGGCATATCAACCGGCGGTGGCCTACCAACCCGCGCGGTAAGCGCCAGCCGCGCGTAACAAACAGTCCGTCGCCCAAAAGGCGGCGGACTTATTTTTTGCCCTATAAAAAGAAAAACGGCTCCCACTAGGGGAGCCGCATTGTTGTTAGCGGAAGAGCTGGGTGTATCGCGGCGGCGAGAGCTGGACAAATCCGTTGAAGGTTTTGCCTTCGCTCATAATCCACTCGGTATCCAACGGGAGAGCGTCTCCTCGATGGAAGGGACCGAGCGGCTTGTCGCTGCCGGGCTGTTTGGCCCACAACGTCACCACCTGCTCGACGTAGTAGAGGTCGGGGGCGCATCCACCGTTTGGATTTATGCGCACCCATGTCGGGCTGAAGGTGGTTGGCACCTTCTGCCGGTTGCACCCCGGGTACTGGACCGACTCGACGGCAAGCCGCCGCTCGGTTTCAACCCTTGCCTTTACCACAGCCTCTTCCTGTCTCTGCACCTGGCAGGCTGCGTCGCAGCCAAACAGGATATAGAGCGCTTGGGAGGAGCCCGCCAGGATGCATGCGGTGGCTGCAAGATTCAGGCTGATTGTCCTCGCAGTACCTTCTCTCGTTAGAGCTAAGGCAATTGCGAGGCCGGCGAGAACCCAGAATAGAATTACCATCAACCAGCCGCCGTCGTTCCAGACCGCCCGCGTTTCGTAGAGGCCAAAGCCAAGCACTGCGCCGCCAAGGATTATAGCGGCGAAGTTCATGACGAAGTCCGGTATTGCTCCGGTTCCGTTTCCGCCCGGCAGAGAGAGGCCCTGGAAGTAGCCCTTCTTCGCCAGCGCCAGCGCGCCCAACCCAACCACAATTAAGGCCAGACCGAGCACCCAATGCCACAATTCCATGGTGTCCTCCTTTTACGACGTTGGCAGTATGACGGAGGTACCGATGCCGGAGCCTCCCTCGATGTACGTGGTCAGCTTGCTGTCCCGGATGTTCTCGGTCCGAAGCTGTGTCGCCACAACCTGGGCCGCTACGTTCGGGTCAACCTTCTTGTCAACGAGGGCCTTGATCATGCGCTCGAAGCGGCTCGACTCACCCACGGCTCTCGCCTTGAGAGCATCTCGTTGACCTTCGGCTTGCTTGCGCACGCCTTCAGCCTTGTGGGATTCCGTCTCCTTCGCGAGCAGTGCTTGTGCAAGCCCGAGAGTATCGGAGTGCGGCTCCCAGTCAACGATGCGGAAGCTTACCATGGCAAACCCAAACCTCGGGACAATGCCATGGGGGATCGCATGAGTAGTCCGGGCGCCGGTGACGGCGTGCGGAGCCTTGCCGCCGCAGAGCTTTTCGACATAGTCGGCCAGCTCTGTTTTGCCGTCCTTCTTCAGCTGGTTGTAGTAGCCCCGGCTGAAGTTGAGCGTACGCAGGCGATGCTCGATCGGCGACCGTTCCCCGGCTTTGGTGAGCTTGAGCCAATGGCGGTACGTGAGGGGGCTTGGTTCGTACAATTCCTCGTACGACTTGCCTCCATTATTGTCTTTGAACTCCTGCTTCTCCGTCGGAGTTGCAGGCGGATCATAGAAGTCCATCGCGAAGTCGCCCTTCTCGCCCCCCGAGCTTTTATCGGTCTTTCGATACACCGCAACGCGATGCGTGGCGAAGAAGTCGAGCAGGGCCGACTCGATAGCGGTATCCAGCGGGGCAAAGAAATCGCCCTGCAGGTAGTACACCGGTATCGTCGGGATCACCTGCCGATAAATCGGCAGGAGCAACATGTTAACTCTCGAGTTGTCGCCCGCGAGCTGAACCCCGTCCACGTACAGTGGCCGAGGAACCGTGAAGAGAAGGTTTTTGACGATGGTGGACCCGGACGACTTAGTACGGGACCTCAGTGGTGTGTCTGTGGGAACTTCCGAGTCCTCCACTAGCCGCTTTCTGCTCCGTATATCGAACGTCCGGAGGTGGATTTGCGGCCACAACCAGCCCATGAAGCGGATGCCGGCGACCTTCCACAACCATTTCTGGAAGGGGGCGGTCCATGGCAGAGAGCCTTTGACTTTGAAGAGCGAGTCCCTCGCATCTTCGTCGTTGTCGGCTTGGATAAGCCATTTGCGGGTATCCAGATCGTCTTGCTCGGAGAGCTTGTATCCGCCGACGTTAGGGAGGATCTTTTTCAAGCTTCCGCCCGCGTCGACAAATGCAACGGTGCCCTGGTGGACGATGGTGACGAACACGTCGAGATGTGACAGCGCGAACACCAACAGAGCCACGAGAGGAATGAGCGCGAGAAGCGCGATCAAGTTCAGCATGATATCCTCCAGATTGTTTATTGTTGCGGCGGGATGCCGCGACGTCTGCGCGTGATTATATCACAACAGACGCAAAAGTCAAGCTAAAAAAGCCTTATACAACAAGGTTATTTACTGATTACTAGTGGGCGGGGGGAGAATCGAACTCCCAAGCCTTGCGGCACCAGATCCTAAGTCTGGCGTGTCTACCTAGTTCCACCACCCGCCCATACAATTAAATTCTATGATGAAACAGTAATTAATGCTATTATCCTTTTGTAATTTGCGCCCTTAGCTCAGTTGGTAGAGCAACTCCCTCTTAAGGAGATGGTCGAAGGTTCGAATCCTTCAGGGCGCACTAAAATAATTTCCCACGGACAAACCGGTAAAGCTCGGGCGGGTAGGCGATGTAGCTAAAGCCGAAGTGCGACTTAAACTCCGAAAAGCCTTTCCAGTTTTTGGGTTTGCCGGGGTACCAAAAGTTGGTAGTGACGACAAACCGCTGGCCCTTGCGCTGTGCGTCGGCAAACCAGTGATACACCAGCGCGGTGGCGGCAAAGACTGCGCGTCCTTCTGCGTGGATAAACGGGGCAAAGTGCGTCGAAGCTCCGCAAGTTGGGGAGGAGATGACGGCTGTCCCCGCGACGATTGCGCCGGTGCGCTGGTCGCGCATGCCCCACAGGTCGGTGTGCTCTGCGACAATAGGGAGCGCATACTTGCGCTCGAGGTTGCGCATACGGTCTTCGTTGTACCGTTTGGCGATGGTGCTTTGCGCGTAGGCGGTGGCATACTCGGCAAGCGATATCTGCTCTATAGTGTGCGTTTTGCCCTCATAATTTTTTTGCCACAGCGTGAGGTCGCGGCGCGCGTTTTTGTTCCAGCCGTCCGTTACGTCGCCCTCCAGTAATTTAAATCCGTCTACCTCGGGAGCTTTTTTAGACGGAGCAAACCAACCCAGTGCCCCTTTTGTGCGGGCGACGCGCCGCCAGATGACAAAGCGGTTATACGCAAGCTCACCATTACTCGATGCGGCGATGTCGGGCTCGGTATCGCCGATGTACTCCTCGAAGCACAGGGGCCACAGCGACCAGCGCAGAGCGCCGCCCTGGAGCTTTTCGCGCTTACAGATTGGGGCCGGGTCCGACTCGTGCCCGTACTCCGGCCACGCCTCGGGCGGCACAAAAAAAGGAGGAACATCTTTTACAATAGTGCCGTATAAAAAATCCATACTAGTGCCGGGGGAGAGACTCGAACTCTCATGAGGGTTTTCAGGACCTCTCGGGATTTTAAGTCCCGTATGTCTACCAATTCCATCACCCCGGCTGGAGGCCACGGAGGGATTCGCACCCTCGCATAGCGGTTTTGCAGACCGCCGCGTTGCTTCTTCGCCACGTGGCCGTGGAGTTACTGTACCGTCACTTCGTCAACTCGTCCAACCGTTGGCGGTTCTTTTCGCCGCGGTCGATCATAAACTCCAGATGCGGCGCGCGCATGCCGCGCACCCGCTTGGTTAAGAATACGCCGAGCTCGCCGCGGTTGCGGTTGGCAAATTTTACCGCCTCTCCTTCGAGCTTCTCCGGCAGAACAGTAATAAGTATCGTCGCGCTGTTGCCGTCTTCGGCCATACGCACACCGGTTACGGTTATCAGCGACTGCGGTCCGGCCTCGCGGGCCATAAACTCCGCCGCTACTTCGCGCAAAGCCGATTCCATTTTTTCGTGTCGCAAAGACATGTTCAGTTTATATATTTATCGAAATTTTACCTCAAAGGACTCCAGGCGGTCGCCGGGGGCGGGCTCGACATCGAGCTTCAGCTGGGCGCCGAACTCCTGACCCTGCTCGACTTTTTTGACCGGCGTCTTTTGCGTTTGGAGCGACACTATTTTGCCGCGGCCGAGCTCGAGGTCGCGGCGCATGATTTTAATCTCCGCATTTTCGTTGAGTGCCCCTTCTTCGACGCGGCCGCCCATGACCACACGCCCTTTAACGTTGCTGAAGAACTTAAGCACCTTGGCGGCGCCGAGCACCTCCTCGACCCGGTCGCGCGGACGGCGCTTTTCGACCTCGGCACCCAGCCACTCGGCGAGTTTGTAGATGATGTCAAATGTTTCGACCGTGACCCCGAGCCGCTCGGCCAAGTCGCGCGCCGGAGCCTCGAACTTAACGTTAAAGCCGATGATGATGCCGGGCGTCTTGCCGCTGCCGGCGGTGCGGACGTCGCCCTCGGTAATCGCGCCGACGGCGCGGCTGACCACGCGCACCTCGAGCTTTTCAAATTTGCCGAGGAGTGCGAGCTCGTGCAGTACGGCCTCGCCGGTGCCCGCCACGTCGGTCTTGATGACGAGCGGCAACACGACAAGGTCTTCGGGGACATCCGATGTCCCTGGGACATCGGATGTCCTAACATTGCGCAGTGTGGCGGCGATCTCGCCTTCGGCCTCGCGCTTGGTTTCGACCGCACGCCACTCGTCGCCCACTTGCGGCAAGACGGAGAAACCGACGATGCGTATCGGCGAGCCGGGCGGAGCCTTTTTTATCGGCTTGCCCAAAAAGTTTTCCATAATCCGCACCGGCGCTACGCTGGAGCCCGCGACCACGTACTCGCCGCTCTCGAGCGTGCCGTCCTGCACGATGAGTGTCGCCGTACTACCGCGCTTGGGGTCGACATGCGCCTCGATGACCAGCCCGCGGCCCGATGCCGAGGCATCGGCGGAAATTCCTTCAAGTTCGGCGGCAAGCAGAATCAAGTCGAGCAGTTCGGGGACTCCAACGCCCGTTTTGCTCGACACGGCGACCCACGGTATTTCGCCGCCCATACCCTCGAGAAAAACCTGATGTTCAAGCAGGGACATTTTGGCGCGCTCGAGGTTGGCACCCGGCTTGTCCATTTTGGTAAAGGCGACGACGTAGGGGATCTTCGCCTCTTGTATCAGCCCCAGCGCCTCGAGCGTCTGCGGTTTGACGCCCTCTTCGCTCGAGACGACGAGTATAGCCACGTCGGCGACGCGGAGGCCCCGCGAGCGCATCGCGGCAAAGGCCGCGTGCCCCGGCGTATCGAGGAAGGTAATAAGGTGTTCGCCACCCTGGTTTTTGTGCGTAGCCTGGTAGGCCGAAAGGTGCTGGGTAATCCCGCCCGCTTCGCCCGCCACCACGTTTGTTTTGCGGATATAGTCGAGCAGGGTCGATTTGCCGTGGTCGATATGTCCCACAACGGTAACAATGGGGGGCCGGCCCCCTATGAGCGTTTCAGTATCCATAAATTTAGAGTTTCCTGCGCGCCGCAACCTGCTGTTTGGCTTTGGTTATGGCCTCTTTTTCCTCGCCCGAGAGCTCAAAGGTGGACTTCCAGCCCTCTACCGGTTTGGCGTAGATGCCGACCCGG
>JBBUFU010000031.1:0-4314 GCA_038056365.1 Patescibacteria group bacterium | reverse complement strand
CTATGGTGTAACGGTTAACACTGGAGCTTGTGGAGCTCTCAATCAGGGTTCGATTCCCTGTAGCCGCCCAAAGAAGTTATGGTTCGAACCGCAGAAGCGTATAGGGCTTGCTGCGTGGGCAAAAAGCGTTGCCGAGCGTGCGCGCCAAAAAACTTTTCCACTTCGGTAGTTGGACTTTTACCGGGTAGGTTATCTGCACCCCGGGATATTTGGCGAGAAGGGAGCTTTTTGTCGCAAAATGTTCGATTGTTTTTATTTTCCGCTCAAACGCGGCAATAGGGACTTTTGCAAAAGGCACCCCGCTGCGTTTAAAGACAACCGTCTGCCCGGGCGTCATCGACTCTTCGTCCAAGTCGTCGTCGGCGCGCGCGTCGTAGCCTCTTTGCCCGGCCGCGAGGGCCTTAAATGCGGGCATATGGATGGTGCGGTAACGGAGCGTATGCACGGTCCCGTCCCAGACCGGATATTTTTTCATGAGCCGCGCGTAGTCATCGAGCGGATTAACGAGCTTCTCTTTATATTCCGGATGTTGCTCCAGCCACAGAGAAATGTCGGTGTACTTGATACCATGAAATCCGAATTCGCCGTTCCACATCACCGAGTGGTGGTCGCCCTCTTTGCTGAACTGCTTGGCTAGCTTCTCGGGGGCGAAGGACATCCCCGCCTTTTCGATTGAGGCGCGGGCGGTTTGGCATATCCACATGTCCTCGGGGTCGAGCGCCCCGCCGATTGTTTTGTACTGCGCGGCGATATGCTCGAGCAGGCGTTTGCTTCGCAAACTAAAACCGCCGTTGCCGACCCGCAGGCCCCCGAGGTGGTACCACGGGGCGCCGATGTAGTCGTAGTTCAAAAAGTCGCCCGTCCACGCAGCCGGATTTAAAATAAATCCGTCGTGCTGGAAAATGAGCGCAAACTCGGTGTCGACATAGCGAGCCATGTCTTTGATACAGAATTCGGAATATTCTTTTGTCGAGCGGATGGCGGGTATTTTAATAACGCGCGGGTCGTCGCTTGGGATAGATGAGAGCAGTTTCACCGCCCCGAAGGAAAAGTCTTTTTCGCAGATATCCGCGGCTATCCTCAACCGCTCTATATCAATGCAGTCAACACCGATGAGTGTTACGTTCGGCAAACTTGTCTTCATGCAGAAATACTACCACCGAGGGGAGGTTTGGGTGGCATTCTTCTTCCATCTCTAATATAGTTTAGTAGTTATGCTCAAAGGATTCAGAGATTTTATATTGCGGGGCAACGTGGTCGACCTGGCGGTCGGCGTTATGGTGGGTGCGGCGTTCGGCGCGGTGGTAACGGCCCTGGTCAAGGACCTGATGACGCCGCTCATCGCGGCGCTCATAAAGCAGCCCAACTTTTCGGCGCTTACGCTTACCGTCAACGGGAGCGATGTTTTGTACGGTGACTTCCTCAACGCGCTTATCTCGTTCCTTATCGTTTCGGTCACCATTTATTTTTTTGTGGTGATGCCGGTCAATAAACTTATGACGCGGTTTAAGGGCGCCCCAGAGTCTCCCAAAAAGTCCGATGACGTGCGCCTGCTCGAAGAAATCCGTGACCTCTTGAAAGAAAAGAAATTGTAAGGTATTGTGCACGGCAGTCGTTCACCACAGGAGGGGGCCATGGCCGCCACTACCGCACTGAGTCATCAAGACCTGTTCAGGCGATACCAGCCTCGCTTTCGCCGCATCGTGCTGACGCCGCATTCTTTCGGCGTCGGTAACCAACACCAACAGCACTTGTTTTACTTTGCCCCGCGGCATATTGGTGCGATGTCGGACATCCACGCGACCGAGTATCGCGGCAGCGGCGACAACGGCAATTTCCTGCAGTTCGACGTGCGGCGCGGCAAGTTCGCCTTCACGCTCAACTACGATCCGACCGGTGTCCGCACCATCGACCAACAGCTCAACGCCGCGGCCGGCGCGGCCATCGTGGCTGGGCCGCTCAAGGACCGCGAATTCTATGTTGAACCGCTCGAAGGATGTGACCCGTTCGGCAGGGAAATCTCTATCGCCCTCACGTACCCAGGCGACGAGATCCCAGGGTTGGTCATACCCACCATCCTGCGGGCAACCACGTGGGGGTTCTTCTTCCCCGAGTCGTCCGAACGCGAGGCGATCGAGCTCACGCTCGAGGTCCAGAAGCGGCAAAAGATGCTCGAGGACATCATGAGCGCCAATACCCGGCAGATCGACCTCAATACGCAAGTGACCAACCTCACAGTCGATCTCGAGGCGGCACTCAAAGCTGCAGGTTGAACGCTCCCCGCGCCACGCAAGTGGCGCGCTTTTCTTTTTCACGCTATCCTTTTTGTATGTCTGAAGATAAAAAATTCGAGTTCTCTACGCCGATGGCGGTTGTTGCCGCCGGCGTTGTCATTGCGGCCGCTATTTTATACTCAAACGCGCATCCTACGGCGCCCGCCGGGGCCGGGGGGGCCGCTCAAAACCTGCCCCAGAACGTCAACGTGTCTGCGCCATCGGCGCAGGACCATATCCTCGGATCGCCGACGGCAAAAGTGGTGCTCATCGAGTACTCTGATTTTGAGTGTCCGTTCTGCTCGCTGGTGCACCCGACCCTAAAGGGGATTGTCGCCGCATCAAACGGCGAGGTGGCGTGGGTGATGCGCAACTTCCCACTTACGTCTATCCACCCGCAGGCCAACCCGGCGGCCAACGCGGCCGAGTGCGTTGCCGAACAGCTCGGCAGCGACGGCTGGTTTAAATTTACCGACGCACTTTTTGCCAACCAAAGCAAGCTCAGCACGGCGTATTATGCGCAGGCAGCGGGCCAGCTCGGCGCTGATATGTCCAAGTACAACGCCTGCTTTAGCGCGAGCAAATATCAGGCCAAAATAGACGCCGAAGCGTCCGAGGCCCAAAACAACGGCGGCAACGGGACCCCGTACACGGTCGTATACGGGGGAGGCAAGCAGGTGCCGGTTTCGGGCGCGATGCCTGCAAGCGGGTTTCAGTCGGTAATAGATTCGATTAAGTAACGTCTGAACAAATTATGAACGAATTAATTAAAGAGTGGCCGGTTAAGTGGGCTTTTGTAGCGCTTATTATATTTTTGGGTGTTATGTCGCTCGGGGCGCTTATGAACTTGCGCTACATCGGCGCGGGTATCGCGGCGGCCAATACTATCTCTATCTCAGGCCACGGCGAGGCTTTGGCCGTGCCGGACATCGCGACGTTTAGCTTCTCGGTCGTCTCGGACAAGGCGACGGTTGCGGCCGCGCAGGCCGATGCCACCCAGAAGGCAAATGCGACCACCAAGTATCTTACCGACGCGGGCGTGGATAAAAAGGATATTCAAACCAGCGACTACTCGATTTATCCGCAGTACGACTATGTTCAGGGCGTGTGCCAAGGCGGATACTGCCCGGGCGGCAGGCAGGTGCTCCGGGGTTACCAAGTGCGCCAGGGTACGACCGTTAAGGTGCGCGAGACCGCCAAGGCGGGCGAGTTGTTGGCCGGTGTCGGCGGCAAAGGCGCCACCGAAGTGTCGGGCCTGCAGTTTACCTTTGACGACCCCGACAAAGTAGCGACCGAGGCGCGCGACAAGGCTATTGCCGACGCCAAGGAAAAGGCCGAAACGCTGGCAAAACAGCTCGGTGTCTCGCTGGTGCGCGTGGTCTCCTTTAGCGAAAGCTCCGGCGGCAGCTATCCGCGCCCGATGACGGCCGCTTACAGCATGGGTGGTGCCGAGGATTCCAAGTCGGTTGCCCCTGAAATCTCGACCGGCCAAAACAAAGTCACCAACGACGTCACCGTCACCTACGAAATCCGTTAAACTTGACCTTAAGCTAAAAAGGAGTATAGTAAGAAAAAGCCCCCGGAAGGGGTTTTTTCTTAGGAAAATAAAATATATGAGCATCACGACCTATTTTAAAGAAGTCCGCGCGGAGATGAAGCATGTCAGCTGGCCGACCCGCCGGCAAGTCGTCGTGTACACGGCCGTAGTCATCGGTATTTCTCTTGCGGTGGCGGTATACCTCGGTCTCCTCGACTATGTCTTCGCCGAGCTTATCAAGCTGGTCATCTAATCAAACGCACCTTATGAGCAAACAAGACACTTCAGTCGGACGCGCGTGGTACGCGATACACACCTACGCCGGGTATGAAAACGCGGTTGCCCGCAACCTCAAACAGCGCATTGAGTCGCTTGGCCTGACCGATAAAATATTCCAGGTCATCGTGCCGACCGAGCGCACCATCAAGATAAAGGGCGGCAAGCGCGTCGAAGAGGAGGAAAAGGTGTACCCCGGCTATGTGATGGTGGATATGATAGTGGACG
>JBBUFU010000030.1:0-9525 GCA_038056365.1 Patescibacteria group bacterium | reverse complement strand
GTGCGCTTGATGACCTCGCGGGCGTTCATGTACTCGCGGCCGTAGATGACGCCGGTGCCGAACGGGGGGAGGTCTATGTACAGGCGCGCGCGGTCGAGCGCGAGCACCTTGCCCTCGATAATGTCGCCCTCTTTGGGCGGCAGGGGTGCCGCCTCCAAGAGCCCTTGCATAAGGGACGGGATAATTTCTTCAGTATTTCCGCCCAAGGCGGATCGGCCATGGGCCGAGAGTTCAGTAGTTTCCATATATTTGGTTGTTGGTCGGGTCCCCCATGAGATGGCGGCTTCGCCTATCTCACGGGGATTATTCCCAAGCCGCTAATAAAGAGCGAGCCCCTTTATTACCTAGGACTATACAAAAGAAGCGATATTTTTGCAACTATGGAAAGCGAAATCCCGGTCGCGCAGTAATTAGTTGCGGCCGGGATTAAGGGGGGTCTTTTAGACGGTCCGATATTAAATCGGCTGTCGCAGGCTAGGCCTGGACTCATGTCTATGGTTGTGAGGCGCCCCCGATCCCAAGCACGGTAAGCCGTGTGATAGTCGACGAAGCCGCGATCGGCTAGTCGTAGTTGAAGCAGGGATTGACGACGCCCGGACTGAAGTTGATGCCGAAGAACTTGGATAGCGATGTCATCGGATTGCCTCCGTTGCGCTTCCAGAGGCCGCATTGCACGGCCTATCCCGCGACTATACCTCCGGGCGTTTTTTGTCAACAAGGCTATGCACATATAAAAAAAGATACCCGGGCGCACGCAAGCGTGCGACCGGGGTTTCTATTGTTTGCAGTGGACAGCTTTATGTATATCTAGGCGCGCCTGTGAACCCCTATCAGTTGTCCCGACTAAGGCCGGAAGGTCGCGACACAATTGGCCGGACCAGTGTTTCAAGGTAGTTCAGAGAAACGAGCCGGAAAGGGACACAACGTTGCCCACATGAGCTACTTACCGCGGATGTTTTTCATCCTTTTCCTCCCCCAACGACGATCTACGGCAACCATACTCCTGCACCGGTTGAGCGTCAACCTCAGTTGTGCACATATAAATAAAAAGCCCCAAGTTTTATGGCTTCAAAAACACTGGCAAAAATGGTGCAAATATGATAAAATAGGCCCATGGTTATCAGCTATTTGGGGGGTCAATGCTTTAAGGTTTCGCAGGGCGATTTGACCCTTTCTTTCAATCCGCCGGGCAAGGGCTCGTCTTTGGCCTCGGCCAAGTTCGGCGCCGACATCGCGCTCGTGTCGCTCGACAACAAAGACTTCAACGGCGTCGAAAACGCGGCTTTTGGCGAGCGCCAGCCGTTTGTTATCCAAGGCCCCGGCGAGTACGAGGTCAAAGGCGTGGTGGTGCGCGGCTTCGGCACGCCGTCGAGCTACGGCGGCAAGCAGACCACCAATACTATATATAGCGTCACGCTCGAGGGGATGAACCTTTGCTTTTTGGGCGCGCTCGGCGCAGGCGAGTTGCCGGCGGCGGCCAAGCAGGAGTTGGACGACATCGACATTCTTTTTGTACCCGTCGAGACCGTTGGTCACGCGGCCGCCTACAAGCTGGCGGTACAGCTCGAGCCCAAGGCCGTGGTGCCGATGCACTACAGCCCCGCTTCGCTAAAGTTGTTTCTTAAAGAGGCGGGAGCCGAGGACCAGAAGGCGCAGGAAAAGTTGACCGTCAAAAGGAAGGACCTCGAAGGCAAAGAGGCCGAGATAGTGGTACTCTCTGCGTAAAGATATGAATCCCGTTAGAAATACCAAAAATAAAGGCACGTGCGATATGATTACTTGTGGTATGAATAGAACTAATTTCTAACGGGATGAACCGCTACCTCGAACATCTGCACCGCAAGCCCACGCACGAGCGTCGCCAACACGCGATGCGGGTGGCCGGTGTGTTGACTGCACTGGTTTTTGTCGGCTGGGTAACCACGCTCGGCATGCAGCTCGGCACCACTAACAACAGCGCGCAAGTTGCAGGCACCGACAATACGGGACAAACGGCCGCGGCGCTCCAGAGCGGCTACGACGCGGCCCAAGGCGGCAACCAACTTATAGTCTCAACGACGACCGACTACTAACATGGCAGAGGACGCAAAAAAACTCCCGAAAAATGGAGGCGAGGAGGATGATGGCGTTCAGGGTATTATCCTGCGCAACATCTCGACCGAGATGCGCGACAGCTACCTCGACTACGCGATGTCGGTCATCACTTCGCGCGCCTTGCCCGACGTACGCGACGGGCTCAAGCCCGTGCACCGCCGCATCCTCTACGCCATGCACCGCATGGGGCTTACCCCCAGCGCCCGCTTTCGCAAATCGGCGACGGTAGTAGGCGAGGTGCTGGGCAAGTACCACCCGCACGGCGATGCGTCGGTGTATGACGCGATGGTCAAAATGGCGCAGGAGTTTAGCATGCGCTACCCGCTGGTTATCGGGCAGGGTAACTTTGGCTCAATAGACGGCGACTCGGCCGCCGCAATGCGCTACACCGAGGCCAAAATGTCGGGCGTCGCGGGCGAGCTCCTCCGCGACCTCGAAAAGGAGACGGTAGGCTGGCGCCCCAACTACGATGGCACCCAAAAAGAGCCCGAGGTTTTGCCCGCGGCGGTGCCCAACATCTTGCTCAACGGCACGCTCGGCATCGCGGTCGGCATGGCCACCTCGATACCGCCGCACAACCTGGGCGAGGTTTCTGCGGCGCTCGCGCATTTGATAGAAAACCCGGGCGCCACGGTGGAGGAGTTGATGGAGTTTGTCCCGGGGCCCGACTTCCCGACGGGAGCGGTTGCGTTTAATAAAAAAGACCTGCTCCACGCCTACAGTACCGGCCGCGGCGGGGTAGTGGTGCGCGGCGTCGCCGAAATTACCGAGACGAAAAAAGGCGACTACCAGATAATCATCACGTCGATACCGTACCGCGTTAACAAGTCGGACCTCATCGTGCGGATTGCCGACCTGGTGCGCGACAAAAAGCTCGAGGGCGTGCGCGGCCTGCGCGATGAGTCGACCCGCGACATCCGCGTGGTCGTGGAGCTTAAGCAGGGCGCCCAGCCCCAGCGCGTGCTCAACTACCTCTACAAGCACACCTCGCTTGAGGACACCTTCCACTACAACATGGTGGTGCTGGTCGACGGCGTGCCGCAAACCATCTCGCTCAAAGGCATCCTCGAGGAGTTTATCAAGCACCGCCGCGAGATAGTTAAGCGCCGCACGCAGTTTGACCTCAGCAAAGCGCAGGAGCGCGAGCACATTTTGCTCGGGTTGGTTAAGGCGCTCGACCATATCGACGAGGTAATCAAGACCATCCGCGGGAGCCGTGACGTGCCCGAGGCGCATGCCAACTTGGTTAAAAAGTTTAAGTTTAGCGACCTGCAGGCGGCGGCGATACTCGAGATGCGCCTCAGCCGGCTTGCCAACCTCGAGCGCAAAAAGGTAGAGGACGAGCTTAAGGCGGTACAGGCCTTTATCGAGGAGTGTGTGGCCCTGCTCAAGTCGGACAAAAAAATGCTTGCCGTGATTAAGCAGGAGATTACCGACATCGCCAAAAAGTTCGGCAACGAGCGCAAGACAAAAGTGATTAAGGGCGGCGCGGGCGTTATATCCGAGGAGGACATGGTGCCCGACCAAGAGCAGGTGCTTGTTTTGACCGCCGGCGGCTATGTTAAGCGCACCAACCCGGAGGAGTTCCGCCGGCAAAAGCGCGGCGGCGTGGGCGTCATCGACCTCGACACCAAAGAGGAGGACTTTGTTACGACCTTTATGACCACTTCGACGCACTCGGACTTGCTGTACTTTACGAACCTCGGCAAAGCCTACCAGTTGAAGTTTTATGAAATCCCGGAGGGCAAGCGCTCGACTAAAGGGCGCCCGATTGTAAACTTTTTGCCTTTGACGGGAGAGGAAAAGGTGACCAGCGTGTTGCCGATGCGCAAAAAGCAAAAAGAAGGGGAGCGCTTTTTGTACATGATTACCAAAAAGGGTGTTGTGAAGAAAGTTGATGCAACCGCGTTCCACGACGTGCGCCGCTCGGGCCTGATAGCGCAAAAATTGCAGAAGGGCGACGAGCTTATTGCCGCACTGCTCGTTGAGAAGGGTGACGAAATTTTCCTCAGCACAGCAAAGGGCCAGTCGATACGGTTTAAAGAGGGCGACGTGCGCGCGATGGGCCGCGCCGCCGGCGGCGTGCGCGGCATGCGCCTAGGCGGCACCGACTTTATCGTCGGGGCCGACGTAGTGACCAAGGGTGCTAAAGGCCAGGAGGTGCTGGTTGTCTCCCGCAACGGCTACGGCAAAGCGACCCCGATAGAGGAGTACAAGGTGCAGGGCCGCGGCGGCAGCGGCATCAAGACGATGAACGCGACCCCCAAGACAGGCCCGCTGATTACCTCGCGCATCATCACCCGCGGCGAGGGCGGCGAGGAGGAGATTGTGGTCATCTCCAAAAAAGGCCAGGTTATCCGCACCGGCCTCGACGAGGTCAAAACCCAGTCCCGCAGTACCCAAGGCGTCCGCCTAATGAAACTCCGCGACGGCGATGCCATAGCGAGCTTTGTGTGCTTGTAAAATTTTGTTACCAATCTCTACCTATAGGATGAAATAGGTAAAAATATTTATTTTAGTATTTTGCAAAATTACAAAATGGACCTAGAGCAACGGATACAAAAAATTGAGGAGCGGAATGCGGAGGTCACGGCCGACAAGGCTTGGGAGACAAGCTGGGCTCGCGGGGTACTGCTTGCTGTCGTTACCTACATTGTCGCGGGGCTTTTTATCTCTGCCGTGGGCGCGCCAAACGCGTGGCTCTCGGCACTCGTGCCGGCGGGCGGCTTTCTTATTTCGACCCTCACCATGCCGTTTTTTAAACGGCTCTGGCTCAAAAATAGAAAATAAGATAGGATTTTAATCAGACACAACGGGTTGGGCCAAGGAGCAGGACCATGCAGTGGTTTATGCAATATCTGCGCGAGGTTGCTCGTATCTACCGTGAGGCATACCGTCGCGAAACGGCCAGGTTGCCTTTCGGCACCTTCACGATTATTGCGGCGAAAAATACGCCGATCATGTATGTGGCGCCGATCACGCCGTTGGCTCGCTATCTCGAAAGAAGGTTGTTTCCGGCAAATGCCTAAGTTCCCCGCGCGATGCGCGGGCTTTTCTTTTGTGGTACGCTCGGGGCAGACTGAATTGAGGAGGACAAGGGCCATGCCCGCAAACCCGAAGGTGCAAAAGCAAATCCGTGCGATGGTCGAGCGGCACCCGCAGTTGGTCATGGAGATGCTGCTTAGGCGGCCTCTGTGGCCAAGGGACGTTAAGACCAAGCTCAGTTATACGCGGATGGGGGACGACAACCGGTCTGTGTTGTCGGTAGGCTTTACCCCCGACGCGGACGGGTTTGTCGACTGCATATGCAAACCCGACCCGAATCCGAGCGAAGCTACCTACCCGCTGCGTTTCCGCACCAGCAACGGCGGGGGGATAAGCCCGCACACACGCAACGCCCTCCTGATTCTTGCCCAGGCTATTGTCTTGGACGAAAACGAGCATCCCCAAGACTGGAGCAAGCTCGACTTGGGGGAAGTATGACTAACCCGCCCGCGCGATGCGCGGGCCTTTTCTAAAAATACCGAGGACCGTCCTCGGTAAATGACTTTTTCACTATGATATATCATAGTGAATTTTATTTGCGCAAAATAGCCCGGTGGAGTAGGCTCGGGGGAGACTGAATTGAGGAGGAGAAAATCGATGGCATGGCACGACCGACGCTCGAACGTTAACGACAGATACCGCAGCCTTCGCACCGACGTGGCGCGGAGCGTCACCAGGGCAAACGAGGCCGCCAAAGAACTCAACCAGTACATGGCCGCGCGGGCGGCCAACGCCGGGCACGGCGAGCTGGTCGCCATTGATGCCGCCCGCTACGCCCGCAGGCACATGCTTAGGCTCAAAGAGGTGGCGCGCACTATCGCCGCCTCGCCCGACAAGCGCCGCCGCCCGCGCGGCGTCACCAAGGCCGAGTTTAAAGAGGTGCGGCGCCTTAAGCTCACCCAAACGGCCAAGTTCCGCCGCAAAAAGTAGGCCAGTCCCGCGCGATGCGCGGGCTTTTTCTTTGCTCACCGTGCCGAGGTCTGACCTTGCCAAGTGGGCGTCGATTATGTAAGGTAGGCCGCAGTATAAGTTTCGACGTTCGCTAGTTCCGTATCACTCAAGAGGGAGGCTCTAATGCCACGCGTCACGGTAAAATCCAATATCCTCGGGCATAACGAAAAGACGGCTCTGGGTCCGGTAATCCAGAAAATCGTTGCCGAGGCACTCGACGGTGACGACGACGAGAGCCGGCTTTTGCCGTCGAATATCGAGGTCGAGTTCAAAGAGATCGGCCCATACGACCTCAACTTCCCGCCGGTCAGCGTCGTGGTCTTGGCCAACGACTACCCGTGCAGGAGGTCAGACCTGCAGGCGCGCACTACCCAGATCGCCAAGGCTCTGCGCGAGCACGAGGCGTTCCCGGACGAGGCTTTGCAGACCACCGAGGGCTTCGTGTGGGTCCTGCTCTGCCCGGCGGGTTTCGAGCATATTTAGGCCCGGGCTAGCCAAGCAGTTACCGCAAGGTAACTGTTTTTTCTTTTGTATACTACACACGTGACTGTCCACGAAGATTTTGGAAAGGTAAAAGAAAAGATTTCAGGCCTTCTGGCCCACAAGCAGCCGGTTTTGTTGGCCGTCGACGGCTACGGCGGCGCGGGCAAGAGTACCTTTGCCGCAAAGATACAGCAGGAGTTCCCGGGCTCGGTTGTTATAACGCTCGACGACTTTGGAACTTCGCGCGGCGAGCACTCCGACCGCGGGCGGTTTATGGAGCAGGTGTTGGCCCCTCTGCACGCAGGGAGGGCGACTAAGTACCAGAGATACGACTGGAAGAAGGATGACCTAGCCGATTGGGTCGAAGTT
Organism: Patescibacteria group bacterium; assembly: GCA_038056365.1. GTDB lineage: Bacteria > Patescibacteriota > Minisyncoccia > Phycocordibacterales > SBAW01 > GWA1-54-10. Next base: position 2,583 of record JBBUFU010000030.1, on the reverse strand, counting down.
AAGCCCGAAGGTTTGATTATCCTCGAGGGCGTCTCGATGCTTGGCGAGGATTTTAATCCGTACTACGACCTCCGGGTTTGGCTCGACGTGCCGCACGAGGTTGCGTCGAAGCGCGGTATGGACAGGGACAAAAATGTTTATAAGGTCGACCACGACGAAAAGTGGGAGAAGATTTGGATCCCGGGGGAGAAGGCGTACGCCAAAAGCGAGCCGTGGAAGCGCGCAGACTATATACTTAAGAACATATGATTACCTGGGAAGATTTTGACAAGGTGGATATACGGGTGGGGAAGATTATTGATATCCAAGACTTTCCCGAAGCGCGAAAGCCCGCATATAAATTAAAAATTGATTTCGGGCCCGAGGTTGGGGTTAAGCAGTCGAGCGTGCAAGCGCCCGGTGCACATACCAAAGAGGAGCTGGCGGGGAGTTTGGTGTGCTGCGTGGTCAACTTTCCGGTCAAAAAGGTGGCAAACTTTAACTCCGAAGTTTTGACCCTCGGCTTCAAAAACGCCGCCGGCGAAGGCTGGGTACTGATTGCGCCAAAAAACAACAACGTCGAGCCCGGCAGCAAACTGCAATGAGCAAAGGGCCCGTAGTATCGCTACCCGCCGATGCGCCGAAAAAGGGCGAGGTTTTTAGGCATTACAAGGGCGACCAGTACCGCGTTGTGGACTTGGCTGTGCACAGCAACGACGACGAGTGGATGGTTGTCTACGAGCCGATGTACGAGCGGCCCGCGGCAAAACTTTTTACCCGCCCGTGCAAAGAGTGGCGCGAGGCGGTTGATTGGCATGGGGAGAAAAAGGTACGATTCGAAAAGGTATGAAGCCCCGCATTGTTTACATACACGGCAACGGGGCTTCGCACTGGTCTTTTGGCTGGGCCCCGTGGCTGAGGGATGAGTTAGAGAAGCGCGGGTACGAAACTTTTTTTGAGACCATGCCCGACTCGGTTATTGCCCGCAAAAAGTGGTGGCTACCCGTTATGGAGGGGCATATCAAGGTGGGGGAGAACGATGTGGTGGTGGGTTGGTCTTCGGGCGCCATAGCCGCCATGCGCTACGCCGAGTGGCACAAAATCCGCGGCTCGGTGCTGGTGGGGCCGAGCGCCAGCGACCTCGGCGACGAGCTCGAAAAGCAGAGCGGCTACTTTGACGAACCGTGGCAGTGGCAAAAAATCAAAGACAACCAGCAACACGTCGCCATAGTGCATAGCGACAACGACCCGTTTATCCCCCAAGAGCAGTTTGCGATAATTAAAAAAGAATTAAGCCCCGATGTCGTCCTGTTGCCGGGCCGCGGTCACTTTATAGACGAAGCAACCTTCCCCGAACTTTTGGACTACATCCTCAAAACCTACCCATAAACAAAGACAGTATTCATTCTAACATTTTGCAAAACGACGGAATGAAAGTAATATTTAGAGCATATGGCAATGAAATCTCGACAACTTGAGCGGATTATAAAAGGGTTTGCCAACCATCGGCGACTCGATATTTTAGAGTTGTTACAGAAGACTCCCGAATTGTCGGTAGAGGAGATTGCCGAGAAACTTTCTATCGGATATGTAAACGCTTCGGACCATATCCGCAAGTTGGCCATTGCCGGCCTGGTAATGAAGCGCAACGACAATAAGGCCGTGAGGCATAAGCTGACGCCGCGCGCCAAAGTCATTCTAACATTTTGCAAAACACTAGAATGAAAAAAGCGGTTATTTTTGATTTGAACGGAGTTTTTATACTTTCGCCCAAGCTGAGCGACCGGTTTCGCGACGCTTTTGGCGTACCGCCCGAAAAGTTTTTGCCGGTACTGCAGGCAAACATGGCCAAGGTGCGTAGCCCGGGAGCGGCAAGCGTCTTTTCGTATTGGAAGCCTTTTTTAGAGGAATGGAATGTTCCGCTTGGGGAGAAAGAATTTATTAATTTCTGGTTTGATGCCGAAAAAGAAAATGTAGCAATGGTCAGCCTCGCGCGCGAGCTTAAAGCCAAAGGCCTACGGCTGTTTGTGCTCTCTAACAACCTCAGCGAGCGCTCAGCATACTACGACAGCCACTTCCCGTTTTTAAACGAGCTGTTTGAAAAGCAGTACTACTCGTGGCAAACGGGCTTTATCAAGCCAGACGAGCGGTGCTTTACTACTATCCTTGCCGAAAACAATCTCAAGTCCGAAGAGTGCGTATATTTTGACGACAGCCAACAAAACGTTGCTGTTGCGCAGTCGCTTGGCATCGAAGGCCACGTGTTTGAAAGTGCGGGAGAGGTTAAAAAATTGCTGGGCTTATAAAAAAGGTTTTGCAGAGGGCGGGGGAGGTGCTATAGTCTTGTGCGGAGCCGCTGTCCTTGCTGAGGCAACCCCGGCTTCCAACAAGGCCCATCGCCATGCGTAATTATGGGCCCGGCCCGCTACGATTCACCTCGAAGGGCCACCCGCTCGGTGATTGCAGTAAGACTGGCCTCGCACCGGGGCCAAGCCAGGACCATCCGGTCTTGCCCGTACTCCCCGCTTCACCGAGCGGGACTTTTTTATGGTAGGGTAGCGGGTAGAAGAAGCGAGGTAATAGAAACCAGGGAGGCGGCCCATG
>JBBUFU010000029.1:0-10324 GCA_038056365.1 Patescibacteria group bacterium | reverse complement strand
TGCATTATTTATTTTATGAAGGATCCGATAGTCCAAGCCGGCGACCCGGTCTTGCGCCTCAAGGCTAAGCCGCTTTCCAAATCCGACATCGCTTCCGCAAAAATCAAGAAGCTTATCAAGCGCATGAAGGCGGTGCTCGACAAAGAAGAGTTTGGCGTGGCGCTCGCCGCCCCGCAGGTCGGCGAGCCGGTGCGCTTGTTTGTCATCGCGGGTAAAGTATTCAAGGAAGAAGACGCCGAAGAAAACACTCCTACTCCGCCCGATAAAGTATTTATCAACCCTCAACTGCTCCGGCTCTCAAAAAAGACCGCCGAGATGTCCGAAGGCTGCCTCAGTGTGCGGCACAAATACGGCACGGTCATGCGGCACCAAAAAGCGAGCGTCAAAGCGCAGGGCGAGGACGGCAAGCCGTTTACCTACCACGGCACGGGGCTGGTGGCGCACATATTTCAGCACGAGTGCGACCACCTCGACGGTGTGCTCTACACCGACAAGGCGATAAAGCTTGAGCAGGACGAGGATATGAAGAGCGCGCGGCAAAAATTAAAAGAAGTACGCGGCGTGTAACCTATGGCAAAAAAACCCCTCTTTGCCTTTTTTGGGACCTCGATAGACTCGCGCTTTGCGCTCGAGCAACTCGAACGCCGCGGTCTCGAGCCGGCGCTCGTTATAGACAGCAAAGAAATCCCGCCGGATTTGGCGAACACCGACTGGGACTTTTTTCTGGTAGCGTCGTACGGCAGGATATTGCGCAAGGAGGTGCTCGACACTCCCCGCCGCGGGTGCCTCAATATCCATCCGTCGCTCTTGCCGAAGTTCCGCGGCCCCTCGCCGTACGTCTCGGCGATACTGGCCGATGAACGCGAAACCGGCGTCACTATTATGCAGATGGCGGAAACAATGGACACCGGCCCCTTGCTTGCCCAGGCGCGCATCGAGATAGCCGCCGAAGACTGGCCGCCCAAAGGTCTTTTGCTCTCGCAAATGCTCTTTACCGAGGGGGTCAACCTCCTTGCCGAGGTCTTGCCCGAGTACTTGGCAGGCACGCTCCCGCTTGAGCCTCAGGACGAGAAGCTCGCGACGTATACCAAAAAATTTAACGACGAAGATGCTCGTATAGACCTTGCGGGCGACCCGCGGCAAAACTTTTTAAAGACACAAGCCTTCGACAAAAACCCGCGCGCCCACTTTGTCGACAAAAAAGGCCGGCGCGTCGTCGTGACCGACGCGCGGTTTGCGGACGGCAAGCTCGAGATACTTACCGTAATCCCCGAGGGCAAAAAAGAAATGCCGTTTAAAGCTTATTGCGCCAGCCGCGCAGATACTCTTTGACCCGGGCGGCGCTGTGCCTAAAGGTGCGGACCTTTTTGCGCTTGCCGCGGCTGAGCTCGATAAAGAGCTCTTGCACCGCCCGGTCGAACGCCTCGTGCAAGGTTTGACCGCGCGCCTCGGCGCGCAAAAGCACGCCGTCGTGGAGCATCAGCTCGGCGCGGTAGGTCTTTTCTTCATTCGGCAGATACTGCAACTCGACATCCGCCCGGGCGGTCTCGTTGCCGAGCAGGGGGTCGAGGCCCGCCAGCTTTTTGTCGATATAAGCCCTTATTTCTTGCGTCAAGTCAATGTTCGTCCCCTTGAGGTTGTATTGCATACCTCTGTAGTATACTACTAGAGGGTAATTTTAGTATTAAAAGCAATAATTAATTTAGCAGTATGGCAAATTCCGCGTTCATGAAGCCGATGAATCTCTCTCAGGACTTGGAGGCAGTGGTCGGCAAGGGCCCCATGCCCCGCTCGGAGGTCGTTAAGGCGCTCTGGGTATACATCAAGAAGAACAACCTGCAGGACCAGAGCAACAAGCGCAACATTAACCCCGACGAAAAGCTCAACAAAGTCTTCGGCGGCAAGGGCACGGTGAATATGTTTGAGATGACCAAGCTGGTTTCTAAGCATCTCTCGTAATCATCTGCAGTTAGGCAGGCAAGAAAAAGGGCTCCGGAATAAATCCGGAGCCTTTGCGTTCTGGCCGACTGGTCAGAACGAGTAGTTTACGCCGAGCTTCCCCCACCACGCGTCTTTGACGTTGAGGTTGGCGAGGTCGCCAAGCCGCTGGCGGCGAATGTTGAAGTCGACGGACCAATTGCGGTCCAGTGCAACTTCGACCCCGCCGGTGAAGTGTGCACCCGAGCCGAACTGGCTACTTAGCGCGGACGCACTCGGGCCGAGGGTCGCCCAAAACAGGTCGGGCCCGGCACCCGCGTACAAGAGCACGCGGTCCCGGAACACCCAGCCCACCTTGAAGGTCAGCCCGCCGAGCCCGTTGAGCGCGACGTAGCCGCGGTCTTGGGTTTCGACAACACCACCGTCGATGTTGGCATCGATGCCGAAGTAGAAGCTGTCGTACTGGAGGCCCCGGCCGCCGTTGACTCCAAACAGAGAGCCGGTGGCCCGACCCTGCCAGGAGTCGTCGCTGACAACAAACGTGTTGGCCGGGTTCATCCAGTTGACGCCGGCGTACCAGCGGTCAAAGCGGCCCTCGGCGTGTGCGGCCGAGGCGGTAAGTGCGATTATAGCGACAGCCGCAAGAATCGAAGTCAAAGAACGACGCATTAGGGTGTCCCCCAGTGATGGCCCAGAGTTAGGCCGTGAACTCTGCCCCTATTATAACATATTTAAAGAATTTAGTATAGAAAAAAGGCTCCGGAGCGAATCCGGAGCCTTTTCTATTCCGCCGGCCGAAGCCGGGTAGATTAGAAGTCGAACTTGTGGTTGAGGCCGACCTTGATGACGTTGACGTTCAGGTCGACATTGCCGACCTGGGTGCCGACGTAGGGCGTTGTCATCACGACGTCGGCGCTACCCGCCTGGTAATGCGACCAGTCGATGGACGCAAACCAGTTGTTCGGCAGACGGTAGACCGCGCCGGCGCCATAGACCAACCCGGTCTTGGACACCCTTTGGTCGAAGTTGGTCACCGGCGTGCCGAAGATCGAGCCGTTGCCGCTGACGTTCCCGCTCACGCCGCCGAACCCGACGTTGCCCGTGAGGAGCACGTTGTGGAGCGGCGACCAGCCGAGCTCGCCGCGAACCGACCAAAGCCGGTCGATGGAGGTCTTGAGGCTCGAGGTGAGCGGCACGAAACCGAATATGGTCTCGTTGGAGTCGCCAGAGCCCTTCATGGTCGCCAGGTCGAAGTCGCCGAACCCGCCGATGGTGAAGGCGTTGACTTGGTGCCGGTAGCCGAGCCGGCCGCCGAGCGTCATACCGCGAGCGGCGGCGCTGACGTCGAGGTTGTTGAAGTAGTTGTACGGCGCCAGATTTTGGCTTTTGCCCCAGCCGTAGCCGGCATTAAGGCCGATGTAGAGGCCGGTCCAGTTCTGCTGGACGTAGGCATTGGCCGAAGTCTGGGCACGATAGGCCGGACGGACCGGCAGGTCAGAAGCATAGGCCGCCGACGAGACTGCGAGAGCGGCAACCGCCGCGAAGATCGAACGGATTAACAAAGAGCGCATGGGTTTTCCCCCAAATTACGGCCCACCCGGGAATCGGGAAGCCTAGAAACACCGCTATCTATTGTAGCATACTGTAGATTCTTGTCAAGCTCTCCGGTACCGCCGGGCGCGGCCGCCCTTGCGGCCGGCCTCGGCGGCCTCCTCGGAGGTAAACTCATGCGCAGTGCCCTTTTGGTGGGCGGCCTTGCCGCCCTTGCTGGCTATCTCGCGCTGTTTGTCCCCGTCCATCACGGCAAAGCCACGGTTGCTCGTATTTTTTTCGTTTTCGTTTTGCATGGTGTACACTCTACTCTTGCGCCCATTAAGTCTGACTGAATATGAAGAAAAGAAAATTCGAACCGGGAGATTTTGAACTAAAGGTGAAGCGCTCGTTGGCGGGCCTGGGGCTCTTTGCCTACTCCCCCATCACCAAGGGCGCGTGCGTCATCGAGTACAAGGGCAAAACACTGACTAAAAAAGAAGATGAAGAGAGCAATAGCCTGTACTTGTTTTTGGTGAGCAAAACCAAAACCATAGACGGTGCCGCGCGCGGCAACACCGCGCGCTACATCAACCACTCCTGCCGGCCCAACTGCGAAATAGAGACCTGGGGCCGGCGCGTGTGGGTGATGGCTAAGCGCAACATAAAGCCCGGCGAGGAACTGGGCTACGATTACGACACCGACTACTTTGACGAGTACATAAAACGGAAGGGGTGCAAATGCGCCAAATGTTTGCCTGTTGTATAATCGCCACATGCTTATCCGCGCCTGCATGGCCAAAATACACCGCGCCACAGTGACCGAGGCCGACCTCAACTACGTCGGCTCTATTACGATAGATGAGGCACTGCTCGAGGCAAGCGGGATGAAGCCCTTTCAGTACGTCAACATCACCAACCTCCGCAACGGCGTGTATTGGCAGACCTATGTGATAGCGGGGCCGCGCAATCAGGGCGGCATCTGCCTCAACGGGCCTCCCGCACACCACTTTCAACCCGGAGACCTTATCATCGTGCTCGCCGAGGCGTGGCTGGAGCCGTCGCAAATGAGCGAGCTTAACCCGGTGGTTGTCTTTGTCGACGAAAAAAATAAAGTGACCGAAATTAAAAAGCATAAGGCTATCTGATGAGTATCGAATACAAGCCGCGGCAAGACGGCTCGGTTGTGGTGCAAGCTATTTTAGAAGGCACCCTTGTTACTGAAGCCGCTTTTACCGCCGCGCGCGCCGACGAGGGAAAAATTTTGTACATGGAGGCGACCGAGCTGGTCGAGACCCGCGCCAAGGCGGGCGAGGCGGCGGCGAGCATCCACGCCGTGCTGGAGAAACTTTTTGCGATGTTTCGGGGCGAGGGCACGTTTGTACAACAGGTCCCCGCTCCCCGCGCCCCCTCCGGCGACTTTGCCGCCAACCCCGGCAAAACACTCGAAATGAAGATAAAAGGTGACACCTTTTTACGGCTGCCTGTCAAGACGCGGCTTATCACCCTAGCCGACAAAGACCTGACACCCCTGCTCGATGCGTACGTGCGGCCGTACCTCCAGGCCGGCGATATAATTTTTATCAGCGAAAAAGTTTTGACTATCACGCAAGGGCGCGTCGTCGACATAAGCGATATACAGCCGACGCCGCTGGCGCGCTTTTTGGCGGGCAAGGTCAACAACAACTACGGCTCGGCAAACTTTAAAGGTTTCGGCCACGGCACCGCGCTTGCCATGCAGTTGTTTATCGAGGAGGCCGGCTATCCGCGCGTGCTCTTTGCCGCGGCGGTGTCGGCGCTGACGCGGCCGCTCGGCATCAAGGGACTCTTTTACCTGCTGTGCGGCAAGTCGGCCAAGTCGGTCGACTGCCCGATGTCGTTCTTAATCCTCGAGTACGCGCACTCGGCCAAACTCGCCCCGCAAAACTGCGACAGGGTGTGCAAGCAAATTAAAGCGCGGTACGGCCACGAGGCGGTTATTGTCGACGCCAACTACCGTGGCGCCTTTTCGCTCGGCAAATCGTCGCGCGCTATAACCGAAAAGTTTATCGGGCAGGTGCTCAAGGACAACCCCGCCGGCCAGTCGGCCGAGATGACGCCGTTTTTTATTATAAGAAAAGCCGCCGCATCCAAGTAGACGCGGCGGTTTATTTTTAAGCTATCGCTTCGACCATTTGCTCGGCGCTGAGCCTCGTCGAGTATTTGCCCAGGTACAGCAGACAGCTGTCGGGGCATGCAACGACGGCAACCACTTCGCCGTTGGCGTTGCGCATGCGGTTGAGTTCGGCGTGCGAGGTGCAGCCCAGGTGCCGGTAAAGCCCCTCAAGCGCCATGCCGCTACTGGGGCCCGCCAAGATACCGCGGCTGCACAACTGGAGGCTCCGGTAATACGCGTCGGTAGCCTCCACGACCGGCAATGCGTCGACGGCTCCCGCCCACGGCTGGTCAACCTCTTTGAGGCGCTCCTTGGTGCGCACGCCGGGGACGTCGTTGGTCGAGGGTATGACCCCAATAGTAGTCACCTTGTGACGCCCCTTGAGATACCTCGACGTGCCGAGCATCGTGCCGCCGGTGCCTATACCGGCGCAGAAGACCGTCAGTTGGCTGTCGGTCTGGTACATGAGTTGCCGCCCGAGCAGATATTGAAAGCCGCGCGGGTTGCCCTGGTTAGCATATTGGTCCGGATTCCAGTGGCCGGACTCAGCGCCGAGCTCCCTTGCTTTGGCAATCCCCCCGAGCTCCTTGCGGCATTTGACGCCAAAGAGCTCGAGCAGGGCCTGCTTGTCCGGCGGGATGTCGTGGGGCACGATAGCCACCACGTTTTTAATTCCGAAGAGCCTGGCCAGTAGAGCGTCGGCCAGTATCTTGTTTCCGGAGGAATTTTCGACCAGCGTGTGCACGCCTTCCAGCCGTCCGTCTATTCGCGCTTCGTCGAAGAGATTGCGCGCCGCAATCAGCTTGGAGTTGAAGACCGGGGTCATGAACAAGAGCTTCGCGAACACCCGCACCCCTTCGCGATGCTCCGGATTAAGTTCCGGCGGCAGTTCCACGAGCGGGGTCGGCGGCTGTTTAGCAGGGTCGAGATAGTCAAGCAGGGCCTCCGGACCCGCATAGAGATTGAGTGCCGTCGAAGTTTTGAGCGTGGTCATCGCATCCTCCTCAGTCAATAAAATGAGCGGTTTTCTGCCCGCACCATATCACAAAAGGGCCTTTTTTACACTCATGAAGAACACATCTGACCTGTACTACATTGGAGTCAAGCTCTGCCGTAGGCATAGTGATTACCAACCCGTGCGCTTATCTAACTAAAATATTATGAATAACAAAATTGCACTTGCAGTCGTTTCTACTCTTATCATGGCGGCGCCGCTCTTCGCCTCTGCCGAGACGCTCAACCGCCAGCTCGAGGTCGGGATGTCGGGCGCAGATGTCTCGGCATTGCAGAGCTTCCTCGCGCAGGATGCCACACTCTATCCGCAGGGCCTGGTGACCGGCTACTTTGGCCTCCTCACCAAGGCGGCAGTGGCGAACTTTCAGGCTCGCAACGGACTCCCGGCGGTCGGCCGCGTCGGCCCGATGACGCTCCCCGTGCTTAACGCGCAAATGGCGGGCGGTACCGGCGGCGACGACATTGTTGCCAACATCTCCAACGTCAACGCTTCGGCCGGCAGTACCGGCGCGACCGTCAGCTGGAACACCAGCGAGTCGGCCAAGGGCGTGGTCTACTACAGCTCGAGCCCGCTTGTTCAGCACGAGGGCTGGAACTTTGTCGGCGTCAGCGGCGGGGCAGCCATGACCGACACCAGCCTCCGCACCTCGCAGAGCGTCTCGATCTCGAACCTCCAAGCCAACACGACGTACCACTACTTGGTGTACGCCACCGACCAGGCGGGCAACGTAAGCGTTACCGTCCCGGCGACCTTCCGCACCTCTAACTAACAAGAGTGTGGTAGCAAAAACCCCCGGCTAGCCGGGGGTTTTTGGTATAAGAAAAAGGCCCGACACACTACTGCAGTGTGTCGGGCGGCTTTGCGGGGCCTAAGCGGCCAATGCGATTTTGATGCAGTTGAACTGGTTGGGGTCTCTGTCCGCCCCGGTCCAGCGCACGTAGCGGCGCAGGCTCAAGGGGAAGACTCCGACCATGCAAGGCACCGCCACGCCTCTTAGGGCCTCCCACAGCGGGTGCCCGGGATGGACGAGGGCCGATGTGCTGTCGACGAAGCCTATGCTGTAGCTCCTGCCTTGGTGGTCAGTGAGCCACCTCTGGTACTCGCCGGACCGGATGACCTCGAGCGCGCCGTCAGCACAGCGGACGTGCCAGTTGTGGCCGGCAGTCCCCGGCCGGGGCCTAAAATACCCGTCCGCAGGCAGTGCTTTAGCTAAAGCCAAGCCCATAGCATCCCTCCCCCGTTTTTTAAACTTCTAACCCCGTCTGCCTCTAACTTACCTCGAAATATTGAGAAGTCAAACGGCTCACATGGGGCGACCCTTGACGACTTGACAAAAAGGTTGTAAAGTTGGTTACTTTTTCTTTTGCGCTAATGTATAAACCTTAAGAATCTCGGCGATCGCCTTCTTCTGTTGGCCGGACTTAATTTGATGAAGCACGTGCGTAGTGAGATGGTTTTCAAGAATAAGAGTATCAACTCCGGCCAGCGCCTCTTTTATTGCGCTTGACTGCGTGATGATATCAACACAGTACGCTTCTTTTTCGACCATCTGTTGCAGACCCTTTAGCTGCCCTTGGATGATTTTCAGTCGGCGCGATGCTTTTTGCTTATATTTTGTCTCCATACGCAAACAATACCCCATAGGGGTATTGTTATGCAAGTCTGTTTTTGTCTCTGCGCGACCCCTATTGAGCCATCATTTGCTGCATGCCGCTCGCTTTCGTGTCCTTTGTATTTTCCTCCAGATACTTTTCGCCGATGGCCTGCATGTCTTTTCCTTGCTGTACAAGGGTATCTTCTTTATATTTCATACCCATATCCTGCATCATCGTGCCGCCCGACTTCATCATGTCGCCCATTTGTTTAATGTTTGACGATTGACTTTTCATCATAGTAACCGCGTCTTGTAGCTGTTTATCGTTCTGCTGCGTATTTACCGAGCTTTTACCCGTGACATAACCTCCTCCTGCACCGAGAACGAGAGCAATAACGGCTGCGACTATAATATTATTCATGTTATTTGTCTTTAATTTTTTAATACTCCAATACGCTGTTAGGGTGCTCGCGACATAGATTGATTGTCCATAGTTAGAATCCTGACGCGTCTTGTTTCGATAACTGCATCGCCGCTTTTTTCCCGTAACGGTAGAAAAGCGCCGGTGTTAGGAAGAGTGATATTACGGTGGAAGATATCAGTCCGCCGAAGATCACCACTGCAAGCGGATGAAGCATTTCCTTCCCGGGTTCGCTGCCCCAAAGAAGCAGCGGGACGAGCGCCAGCGCCGTCACGAGCGACGTCATGAGCACCGGCACAACGCGGTCGAGCGTCGCTTTGACGATTGTGGCCGGTTCAAACGGCAGCCCTTCCTTCTGTACAAGCGTCAAGCAACGCCCTATGAGCATGATGCCGTTGCGGGAGACGATGCCCGCGAGCGAGATGAATCCGACCAAATGCGCGAGATTTACCGAACCGCCGGTCAACCAAACTCCTATCATGCCGCCGATAAGCACCGTTGGAATATTGGTCATGATGAGCGCCACAAGAGACAATGACCGGAAGGCGTGATAGAGCACTCCGAAGATGAGCAGTACGCCAACCATGAACACCAAGAACAGCCGCTGAGAATTTTCTTTTTGACTCTTGTAATTTCCCTCGAAGGAGAGCGTGACGCCGACCGGCAACTTCTGTGCTTCTATCGTTGACTTGGCATTACTCACGGCGCCAACCACATCTGTTCCTTGATAGTTGGCAGAAACCACGAGTACCCGCTTGCCGCCTTCGTGGTCGACACTATTGCGTCCTCCTTCAACCCGGACATCGCCGATACTCCCGAGCGATTCAGCACCCATAAAAGGGAGTGAAATGTCGCGTATTGATTCCATGGAGTCCTTCGACTCCGGATCGAAGCGCGCGACGACATCCACCGACGCGGGTCCCAACCGAACTTGACCGAGCCTCTCTCCCATGAGTCCCATTTCAAGGTCGCTTGCAACCTCTCCGGGGGAAAGACCCTGCTCTGCCAAGCGGTTTGCGTCCACATATATACGGAACTCGGGAACGACTGTGTTCTGTTGGATTCGCGGATTTGCGACTCCTTTTTGTTTCTGTAATTCGGCGACAACCTGTTTGGCTGCGCGCTCCATATCCGCCGGGTCGTCTCCGAATACTTTGACTACAATAGGCGCGCGTACGCCGGAGAGCAACATTTCGACCCGGTGCGTGATTGGTTGGCCCAGACTAAAGTCCGCGCCTCCAAAGCGATCGAGTACCGCTTGTATGTCGCGCAGCAAGCGGTCACGGTCGCCTTCAAAGCCGGATTTTATCGCAATTTGCATTTCGCTCGAGTTCACGCTGCCACCGTGCGGATCGGCTGTCGCGCGCCCCGCGATATTGCTCACTTGCCGCACCCCTTCCACGGTAAGCAGCGCTTGCTCAAGCTTCGTAACGTAGTCGTTTGTCGTAGACAGCGCCGTGCCCGGCGGCAAAAACAACATCACCACCATCGAGCCTTCGTTAAACGGCGGTATACCCTCCTTGCCTGCCAACGAGTAGAGACCAGCCGTGAGCACCAACGCGGATACCACCACGATTCCTGCCAATTTCACGTGTTCAATACACCAGTTAATCCAAGGCGTTATAGTTAACTTTATTTTCTGCACAATTTTTGTTTCCTGCTCATGTCCTT
>JBBUFU010000028.1:0-8295 GCA_038056365.1 Patescibacteria group bacterium | reverse complement strand
AGGCCGCCAAGCACGCCGCGACCCGCAAAGAGCAGATAGGCACCGCCGACCGCTCCGAAAAGATACGCACCTACAACTTCCCCCAGGACCGGATTACCGACCATAGGCTCAAGGAGTCGTGGTCGAACATCCCCAAGGTCATGCAGGGGGCGCTCGGCCCCATACTGGACGCCCTTAGCGCGGCATGATAATCTCTTGGGTACGGCCCAGGGCCGTTTTTGCATGGAAAGTAACACGCTTATAGAAAAACTCTTCGCGGTCGGGGCCCACTTCGGCTACAGCCCGTCGCGCCGCCACCCGAGCGTTTCGGGCTACATCTTCGGCCAAAAAGGCGGCACGGAGCTTTTTGACCTTGAACAAACGGCGGCTCTTTTGGAGCAGGCGCTTGAGTTTGTCAAAACTCTCGCGCAGGGGCGCAAGGTGGTCCTTTTTGTCGGCGGCAAGGCCGAGGCCCGCGGCCCGCTTGTCCGCACGGCACAAATGCTCAATCAGCCGTACTCGGCCGGCCGCTGGATAGGCGGCACCCTGACCAACTGGCAGGAGATTAAAAAGCGTCTCGCGCGCCTGCAGGAGATAACCGACATGCGCGAAAAGGGCGAGCTCAACAAGTTTACCAAAATGGAGCGCCTGCTTATCGACCGCGAGGCGGCCGACCTCGAGCGCATGTTTGGCGGGCTTAAGGGCCTGCAAAAAGCGCCGGACGCGCTCGTAGTCGTCGACCCCAAGGCCGAGTCGGGTGCAGTGGCCGAGGCGCGCCAGCTCAACATCCCGATTGTTGCGCTCCTCAACTCCGACTGCGACCGGGCGGATATCAAGCACCCCATACCGGGCAACGATGCCTCGCGCGAGGCCATCGGCTTTGTGCTCGACGAAATCGGCAAAACCTACCTCAACAATCTCGCCCCGGCCGCACCGGCTACTCCCGTAGCCGCGGCCCAGTAACACCCTATGGCTATTTCTCCCGAAGCGGTTAAGGCCCTGCGCGACCAGACCGGCATCGGGGTCTTAGAGTGCAAAAAGGCGCTCGAAGAGGCGGGCGGCGACACGGCAAAGGCCCTGGCGATTCTTGGCGCGCGCGCCGCGGCATCGGTCGCTAAAAAGCAGGGCCGCGCGCTTGGCGCCGGCACGGTAGCCTCCTATATCCACAACCAAGGGCAGGTGGGCGCGATGATACAGCTCAGCTGTGAGACCGACTTTGTGAGCAAAAACGAGGAGTTTATAGGCCTCGCCCGCGACATCGCGATGCACACCGCGGCGATGCGCCCGGCCGATATCGCCGAGCTTACGGCACAAGCATTCATCAAAAATCCCGAGAAGACTATTGCCGACCTTATCTCGGCCGCGACGCAAAAGTTCGGCGAGCGCATCGAGATAACACAGCTTTCTTGTTTCTCGGTACGCTAGGGGATAAACTACTAGAGTGGCTGTTTTCTTCACCATAACGCTGCTGCTCTCTGTGGTTGCCATGGCGACACTGCTCGGGCTCAAGCGCTACGAGATGCGCACCGGCCGCGTCTTCTTTATGCAGGTGCGGCCCAGGGTGGGGGAGTTTTTTAGCCGCTCGCTCTTGTGGGTCGAGCATACACTGCCGGAGCTCTTGGCTCGCGAGTTGCGCCGGCTCTACTCGTGGGCGCGTGCGGGGTTGCGTGCGTTGACGGCCCGCGCTATCATCTTGACCGAACATCTGCTCGAGAAGTCGCTCCACGGCTTGCGCCGCAAGACCGACGCGCCGCACAGGGCAGGAGAAGCCTCGGCGTTTTTGCGCGAGGTCGCCGAGCACAAAAAGAAGCTCATGCAGGACCGGGCGGAAGATGCGGAAGAGTAGAGTTTAAAATTGTCGCTATTTTACCCGACCGTGTAAAATACGTACTAACGCTTCAAACAGAAAAAGTTCAAAAGATGTTGCTCATTGTCTATCCGTTCCACAAGCGCCACGCGAACGTATTTCTCCAGGTCGAACGCTTGGTCTGCGAGGTTTATTAGTTCCGAGCATTCATACGGAAATACGAATACGGAGTTCTGTAGACGATAAAATCCAATGTCCGATAGTTTTGACTGAAATAACTTTCTTACATACTGCTCCGTTTCAGGAATATCAAACCAAACCAGTCGCCACTTACCGTCCCATTGCTTTGTATGTGGCGGGTACGTATATTCCGCAAACCGCAAACGAGCGAGGCGTTGCGCGCCGGTAGGAGTAATACGATATCGACGGTTCTTGCCTGTCCCTTCAACTTCCAAGTCGCCGCTTTGCGACAGGCGCCGCAACCCGCGCTCAAGTTTATCCATCGCTTTTCGCGGGTTTGGGTCCAGCATCTTAAGTGCCGCGCCAATTCCGGGTGCAAGTGCGATGATGGTCAGTGTGCCGGCAACCATAAGCAGTCCCAGCGCTATCTGTATGACCAGGCCTTTTTGTGTTTTAGCCTCGGTTGCAGCCTTCTTTTGACGCGGTCTTGCTTTGGTCATTACACTATTTTACACGGTCGGGTAAAATGTGTACATAGAATAAAATCTGTTATAGTGTTTACTGCAAACAGTGCCACCGTAGCTCAGTTGGTAGAGCGCCTCTTTTGTAAAGAGGTGGTCCGGGGTTCGATTCCTCGCGGTGGCTCCAAAATTATATCCCCGCGCTGGTGGTGGCGGTTGAGGTGGCGAGGGTCTTTAGCTCGGGGATGAGCTTTTGCATTTCTTGAAGCGATTTAAAGCCGTAGACCGGCGCGCGGTTGTTGACGACAAACGCGGGGAGTTTGTCGCCCGCAACGTGCCGCAGAGTCTCGAGCGTGCGGAGCGCCGAAAGGTCTAGATGATAGTCAAACGAGTACACGCGCAGGCCCGGGTAGGTCGCGCGGAGGTACGTCAACACGTCGCCCGCGCGGCTGCAGTCGGCGCAATCGCCTGCGTTTGAATAAAAGAACAGAATATATACCGGCTTAAAGTTCAGGCACTTTTGCGATATTTGCCGGAGCAAAAGATAGTCTTTAATTTCAAACAGCGAATACTGCTTTTTGAGCAGGGTAACCTCATCGTTGCCGGTGCCGAGGTTTTGCTCGGCCACCGAAAGCTTGGCCGAGAGGGTGTTGAGCTCTTCGGAGAGGACCGGATTTTCGGAGATGGCCCTGCAGTCGAGGCTGCCGAGGAGCTCGAACTGGGTTTCGGACGAGAGGATGTCTATCGAAATTGCGTCCTGGGTCGAGCGGATGTCGGCGATACGCTGGGCGTCAAGACGCGCGGCTATGTAAAAAGCCGTGCCGAAAATGGCCGCGGTTATCACAAACGCCAGGATATATTTTTGCCAAGTCATGCGCCCTACCTTAACGCCAAGCGCTCTCGCGCGCAAGGATGGCACCCCACGCGGCGCGGGCAAGCCACAGCGGCGCCACTAGTCCAAAGAGCGCAAAATACGCGACAAATGATTTCGGCGACAGGCGCGTGTCGGAGATCCGGCTGCCGAGAAATATGGCGACCAGGGTCATCCCGAGCACTGCGATGATGACAAACGACAGCATGTTGGTGTTTAGGTAGTACCAGGAAAGGTGCGCCGGGTCGGGCAGGTGCGCCGGTATGCCGGTCGCGTAGAGGTCGCCGACGCGGGTGGCGACGAGCGACACGACGCGATACAGCGCGTAGCCGGCCGTATAGAGCCCGGCGCAAAAGGCAACAAGACCGAAGGGCAAAACCAGCACCCCAAAGTTGCCGAACTTGGGGTTAAAAAACATATGCTTGTAGTCGCGCGCGTTTTGGAGAAAGCCCTGCGACCAGCGGGTGCGCTGTTTGAGCAGAGCGCGGACGGTCTGAGGCACGGTGGTGTATACAAACGCGGTGTGCGCGTTGACGATGCGCAGACCATTCGCATGCATGCGGAAGGCTATCTCCATATCCTCGGTGTTGTGCGCGTGGCGGAAGACGCCTATTTGCTCGAACACCCCGCGCTTGTACATCGAAAAAGGCCCGGGGAGTACGTTGATTGCCGAGAGGTTGTCGAACATCTTTTTATAAAAGATGCCAAAGGTATACTCGACCGCCTGCATAAGCTCGAGCATTTTGCGCGGGCGGTAGACCTTCATCGCCGGGGTAATAGCCATCGCGGCCGGGTCGTTTTCGAACTCTTTGACCGCCTCGATAAGCGCGTCCTCGGCCGCAAAGGAGTCGGCGTCGAGACACCCTATGAGGTCGGTAGTGGTGTGCGCAATGGCAAAGTTAAGGGCGGTGTACTTGCCGCCGTTTTCTTTGTAAAAGTATGTTATCTGCGGGTAGCGTGCGGCGTAGCCTTCGGCGATTGCGCGGGTGCCGTCTTTTGAGCCGTCGTCTACAACCACGATTTCGAGCTTATCTGCGGGGTACTCCATGGCGAGCAGGGACTCGATGGTTTTGGCTACGGTGCGCTCTTCGTTAAAGCACGGTACCACCATCGCGACGCTGGGGTAGTGTTTGGGCCGTTCGGTCGTTTTGTCAGCCGGTTTCTTTTCAAAAAACGAGATAAGCAAAAACACCTCAAAGTAGAGGGCAATAAAAAGACACACATAAAGGCCGGCGGCCCCGACGTCCATGGCCTAACTATAGCATTTTAGGCTGTTTTAAGCCATAATTTGCCCATATGGCGCAAGAGCCGCAGAGGGGCAATATTCATCCTATTTCTTCGCTTATCCGCGAGGCAAACCGTGTCTTCGTCGGGATGGGCTTTACGTTGGTGGACGGCCCGCTGATTGAAAGCGAGCATTACAACTTCGACGCGCTTAATGTCCCCAAAGACCACCCCGCCCGCGACATGCAGGACACGTTTTTTGTCAAAGACCTGCCGGGCCATGTGTTGCGCACGCACACCTCCGGCTTGCAAATACGCTACATGACCGAGCAGAGCAAAAAAGGCGTACTGCCGCCGTACCGCGTGATAGCGCCGGGCAAAGTGTTCCGCAACGAGGCGACCGACATGACGCACGAGGCCGAGTTTTTTCAGATAGAGGGGTTGGCGGTCGGGGAAGACATTACGCTCGCACATCTCAAATGGACGCTCGCCAAGTTTTGCGGCGAGGTGTTTAAGGGTTCGGCCGAAATCCGCTTTCGTCCGAGCTTTTTTCCGTTTACCGAGCCGAGTATCGAGTTTGACGTGCGCGCGGTGGGCGATGATGTCCCCGAAAAATTACGCGGCCGCTGGATAGAGCTCGGCGGCGCCGGCATGATACACCCGCAAGTGCTCGAAAACTGCGGCATTGATTCTAAAAAGTACCGGGGATGGGCCTTCGGTCCGGGGCTCGACCGCATCGCCATGCTCAAGTGGGGGATAGACGACGTGCGCTTGATGCACTCGGGCGACCTGCGGTTCGTCAACCAGTTTTAATTGTATGAAAGTATCTAAACTTTGGCTGGATAAATTTTTTGACGCGCCGCTCCCCGATGCGGCAACGTTGGCCGACGCGCTCACTTTTCATGCTTTTGAGATAGACGGTGTCGAGAAGAAAGGAGAGGACGAGGTGCTCGACGTTAAAGTGACGCCCAACCGCGGACACGACTGCCTAAGCCATCGCGGCATCGCTAAAGAACTTTCGGCGATTTTAAAAATCCCGCTCGCGCACGACCCGTTTGCCACCAAGTCAGACCTACTGCCCAAAACCTCCGAGGTCTCCGTGCACATACAGAGGACCGACCTCTGTAAAAGATATATCGCCGGTTATGTCAAGGGCATTAAGGTTGGGGCGTCGCCGCAGTGGCTTAAAGACAGGCTTGAGGCCATAGGCCAGCGTTCAATAAACAACGTCGTTGATGCGACCAACTTTGTCATGTTTAACACCGGCCAGCCCCTGCACGCCTTCGATGCGCACAAGCTCGGGAGCCTCGAGTTGGGCGTGCGCTTGGCCAAAGATGGCGAGGTAATGGAGGCGCTCGACAAAAAACAGTACACCCTTGCGGGTTCGATGCTGGTCATTACCGCGGGGGACAAGGCGGTCGGCATCGCCGGCGTTAAGGGCGGCATGCCCGCGGCAATCGACGAGTCGACGACCGACATTGTCATCGAGTCGGCAAATTTCGACGGCGTATCGGTGCGCAAAACCGCTGCCGCGCTTAAGTTGCGCACCGACGCCTCGGCGCGATTTGAGCAGGGTATCTCGCCCGAGCTCGCGGCCTACGGGATGAGCTCGGTTGCCGAGTTGGTGCAAAAACTCGCGGGCGGCGAGGTTGTGGGGTTTGTCGACGTGTACCCCGAGCCGGCGAAACCTCAGTTCGCGAACGTGACCGTAGAAAAAGTTAACCAAGTGCTTGGCACCAGTTTGACCGGCGCCGACGTTGCCGACGTGTTTGTGCGGCTCGGCTTGCCGTACAAAGAGCAGAGCGGCGTATTTGAGGTCTCGGTGCCGTTTGAACGTTTGGATGTTGTCATACCCGAAGATTTGGCCGAAGAGGTCGGCCGCATTGTCGGGTACGACACAATTCCTGCAACGCCGCTCCCCCTCGACGAAGCTCGGGGCAAGCCGCCGGTTAATCCGAACTTTTATGCCGCTGAAAGGGCACGCGATGAGCTGGTTGCGCAAGGTTATTCGGAAGTTTTTACCAGCGTATTTGCCGAAAAGGGCGAGCGCGCCGTGTCCAACAAAATAGGCGGCGATCGCCCCTACCTGCGGAGCAGTTTAGCGCCGGGGCTCGAAGACGCGCTCAAGAAAAATATCCCAAACAAAGACCTGCTCGGGCTTAAGGAAATAAAACTGTTCGAAATAGGCACGGTGTGGAAGGGGGGTAAAGAAGTAATTATGCTCGGCACTATTTCAGAAATCGGCCCAAGGCCGACCAGCCGTGGGCTGGAAGCATCGGAGAAAATCCTCGAGCCGCTCGACGTAACGAGCTACGACGACCTGCCGCTCTCAACCACCAAACGCTTCGCGCACTTTTCGAAGTACCCGTATATCGTGCGCGATATCGCGATGTGGGCGGCG
Source organism: Patescibacteria group bacterium (assembly GCA_038056365.1). Lineage (GTDB taxonomy): Bacteria > Patescibacteriota > Minisyncoccia > Phycocordibacterales > SBAW01 > GWA1-54-10. The sequence continues at coordinate 1,372 of JBBUFU010000028.1, read as the reverse complement.
GGCGGTGCTGATGCCGAAGCGGTTATACGCGCAGAGGCCGGCCCTTTGGCGGTCAAAGTTTCGCTCTTCGACCGGTTTGAAAAGGCGGGCAAAGTTTCGTTGGGATACCGTATCGTTTTTCAATCTTTTGATAGGACACTTACCGAGGTCGAAGTCAACCAAATTATGGCTAAACTGAGCGCTATTTTGGTGGATAAAGGCTTTGAGATTCGGTAGAAACTTGGTATACTAAAGGGGTAAAAATATGGCTGAAGAGAAGAGCAAAAAGGGCCAACCCCAAGGGGGAAAAATAGGCTCGTACAGCGCTGCCGATATTACGGTATTGGAAGGCCTCGAGGCGGTACGCCGCCGGCCGGGCATGTATATCGGCACCACGGGCCCCGACGGCCTGCACCATTTGGTGTGGGAGGTCTTTGACAACTCCCGCGACGAGGCGATGGGCGGCTTTGCCGACGATATCGAGGTCGTGCTCCTGCCCGACCATGTCGTGCGCACCGCCGACAACGGCCGCGGCATCCCCGTAGACGTCCACAAGCAAACCAAAGTGTCGGCGCTCGAGACGGTCATGACCGTACTCCATGCGGGCGGCAAATTCGGCGGCGAGGGCTACAAAGTTTCGGGCGGGCTCCACGGCGTCGGCGTTTCGGTGGTCAACGCACTCTCGAGCTGGATGCAGGCCGAGGTCCACCGCGACGGCGGGGCGTACGTGCAGGAGTACCAAAAGGGAAAACCTAAAAGCAAAATCAAAAAACTCGGCGCTTCCAAGCTCCACGGCACCGTGCAGAGCTTTGTCGCCGACACCGAAATTTTTACCACCGGCATCGAGCTTGATTTCGACAAGATAGTCGCGCACTTGCGCGAGCAGGCGTACTTGGTCAAGGGTCTGCGCATTACCATCATCGACGCGCGCCAAGGCGGGGTACAACTGCCCGAGGCGGGCGAGACGCTGTACATGCGCTCGCAGTTGACGCACTGCCCGTCGCAAACCTTTTATTTCGAGGGGGGCCTGCGCTCGCTGGTCGCCTTTACCAACCGGCACCAAAAGCCGGTCCACAAAAATATTTTCTATGTTGAGAAGGAGGCCGACGGCGTCGCGGTAGAAATAGCGCTCCAGTACACCGACGACCTGACCGCCAAAGTGCTCCCGTTCGCCAACAACATATACAACCAAGAGGGAGGCCAGCACATTACCGGTTTTCGCACGGCGCTTACCCGCACGCTCAACGCCTACGCGCGCAAAAGCAACGGGCTTAAAGACAGCGAAGAAAACTTTACCGGCGAGGATGTGCTTGAGGGGCTCTCGGCGGTGGTGTCGGTCAAACTGCGCGAAATTCAGTTTGAGGGCCAGACCAAGGGCAAGCTCGGCTCGGTC
>JBBUFU010000027.1:0-1955 GCA_038056365.1 Patescibacteria group bacterium | reverse complement strand
TCTGCTCGGCCAGGTCGGCGCGCAAACCGGGCGCTGCAGCCAAAAGGTACTGCACAAACCTGCGGGCCTGCCGCGGCCCGATGCCGGGGAACTTTTCAAACAACTCGGTCAGTTTGTCTATCGGGTTCATAGTTAGGATTTGTGGCGTCGGCGGTGCGGTCGCTGGGGTACCAGCGCGTACAGCACCTCGTACGGGAAGTGCTTATGCACCAGAGCATAATACAGGACCCACACTATTAATATGGGCAGTGCGCCTACGGCAATAGTAAGCTGCGGGCCCGCCACCACGTACAAAACTCCCGCCAGTATGGGGCCGATGCCGTACCCGAGGTCCTCGAATAACGTAATGACGCCGCTGACGGTTCCGTCGCTGTCATGCTCGCGGTCGAGGTGGTGGAGCCACGACCAGAGCGAGACGCCCGCCATCTCGTCTCCGGCGGTCGCAAAGAATCCGAAAAAGATGAAGAGGATGCCGAGGTTCGCTCCTGCCGCCATCCCGCACAGGGCAAAAATGAGCAGGCCAAAGAAAACAAAGATGCGCTTGTCGCCCTTGTCCGCCATGCGGCCGATGAGGTAGCCGAGCACCACGATGGAGAAGTCAAAAACACCGAGCCCTATGCCGAGCAGGCCCGCGCCGGCCTGCTCCTGCGCGATGACCAGCGGCACGGTAAACCAGATTATTCCGTAGAACAGCGAACCGGCAAAGGTAAGCAACACCAGCATGCCGCTGGCGGGGTTGAGCCGCTGCATGGTGTGCCAAAGAGTCCGCAAGGAGTGTCCGCGCGCGTGCCGTCGCTGGTGAGTAGTGCGCTCGTGGCGGGGCGGGAGCTGCTTGTCCGCGGGACTCAGAAGCAGGAAGCAGAAGGAAACCAGCAAAAGGACCAACAACGCCACCCCTGCGATTTTTGGCGAGAGTAGCAGCAAAAAGGGGAGCGAGATACTGGCGCCGACGACGCCTATCGAGTTAGATATGTCTCTGATAGAGAAAAAGCGCCCGGACTCTTTTTCGTCGGCGTGCGAGAGTATGTACGCGTTCATGCCCGGCATATAGAAGAGCCATCCGAAAATGCTGAAAAACACCGTCAACAGATAAGTGGTCTGAGTAAGCCCCAGTGCGATGCACAGCGCCGCAACCATAAAAAAAGCCGTAGTGTATTTTAAAAGCCGGCGGTAGCCGAAGTAGTCCAAAAGGTATCCGGCGGGCAGGTCGAACACCACCTGGATAAGCGACTCGCCGCCGATGAGGATGCCCACGATCCACAAGGGCAAAAGCTGCTCGCCGAAGGGGGCAAGCAGGGTGTAATGGAGCGTCGCCGCAAACTTAAAGAAGAGCAAAAACGCCCAAAACGGCATGAACTTCAAAAGGATGGTGCTCGCGGTCCTCATGGGGATTATACTAAAAATCCTGCGCCGCGGCCTCAAAGACGCCGAAGTCGGTTTTGGACAGCGACTCAAAGGTGGCGCGCTTTTCGTTAAATTTGAGCTCGATTTTGCCGGTGGGACCGTTGCGATGCTTCTCTATCAAAATCTCGGCGACGCCGGGGCGGTCGGAGTCCTCTTTGTTTACCTTGTCGTCGCGGTGGATAAACATAACCACGTCGGCGTCCTGCTCTATAGAGCCCGAGTCGCGCAGGTCGCTGAGGCGCGGCTTGCCGCCGCGTTGCTCGACCGCGCGGCTAAGTTGCGACAGGGCGAGCACCGGCACGTCGAGCTCGCGGGCCAGGTTTTTGAGCGAGCGGGAAATTTCGGTCACTTGCTGGACCATGCTATCACTCGCCCGCGCGCCGGTCGGTATCATAAGTTGCAGGTAGTCGACTACCAAAAGCCCCAGGCAGTTTTCGCGCTTGAGGCGGCGGGCCCCCGCGCGCATTTTGAGGATGCCGTTGCCCGGCTGGTCGTCGATAAATATGGGGGCCGCCCCCAAACGGTCGTAGGCGTCGCGGATGCGGCCAAAG